>JADDPU010000041.1:14297-18536 GCA_016781725.1 Rubrobacter sp.
CCTACGCCACCGGAGCCTCGATCATCGTTGACGGCGGCCTGACCCTGATGGCGGCCGAGCTCTCGAGCTAACCGGCCTCCCGGTCGGTCCAGGCAGCGCCTCGGTCTGCGGGTCGGTCGGCTAGGTCGGCGGGGTGCTATCCTTTCCCTAGGGACAGAGGGAAAGGAGCATGTTTTGGACCGCGAAGATCGGGCCCGCGGGCTGGTCGAAGACTTCCGCAGGGGTTACCTGACGCGCAGGGGCTTTCTGGCCAAGGCGGCCGCGCTCGGGCTGACGGCCGCCGGCGCGGCGGGGCTGCTCGCCGCGCCGAGGGTGCAGAGAGCCGCAACCGCCGAGGACGCCTCTAAGGTCACGCCGAAAAAGTGGGAGAAGGGCAAGGGCTGGGGCTGGGTCTGGGGCGACGACGACCAGCTCGGCAACCTCAACGAGCTAGGTCCTGAGCTGACTATGAAGGCGCTCTCGCTCGTCAAAGAGGGCAAGGCTTACGACCTTGGCCTCACGTACAAGCGCAGCAGCTACAAGTTCGCCGGGCACAACCCTGGGGAGATCATCTCGTTCCGCACGCCGACCGGGATGCTCAACCAGAAGGATCTCGACTTCGTGCGCAGCGAGAAGGAAAACTCGCTGAACACGACGTTCACTAGCAACGCGCTGTTCATCAGCGACAACGTCGCCACCCAGATCGACACTCTGGGCCATATCTACGAGGGCGACCCCCCGCACACCTACAACGGCTTCCGCTACAGCGAGATCCAGAGCGACTGGGGGCTGCTTAAGCTTGGCGCCGAGACCATCCCCCCGATAATAGCGCCGGCCACGATGATCGACGTCGCCAAGAGCGCGGGCGAAGACCCGTTGCCGGAGAGCTACGCCATAGGGCCCGACCGGCTTCAGAAGGCCCTGGACGAGCAGGGCGTGGAGATAGACCCGCTCGACGTCGTGCTCGTGCGCACCGGGACGGCGGGGGTCTGGATGAAGGGCAACGGCGTCGGCGCGAACGAGGAGGAGATGGCCAAGCACGATACCGCAGGTCTCACGCTCTCGGGGGCCAGGTGGCTCGTGGAGGAGAAGGGCGCCCTGGCAGTCGGCACGGATACCTCGGGTGTCGAGGTCCTCCCGCCCAAAGAGCAGCTCGACGACGGGACGAGCTTCAACCCGGTCCATGTCTACCTGCTCGTGCGCCAGGGCGTCCACATCCTCGAGTACCAGAACCAGGAAGGGCTGGCCGAAGACGAGGTCTACAAGTTCGCCTACGTGCTAGGGGTTAACAAGATAGAGGGTACAGCCGCCGGCACCGTGCTCCGCCCGATAGGGCTCGCGTAGGTTTCAGGCTTCAGCCGTCTAGGTAGGGCCGTTCGCGCGCACCCTGGTCTCGCCCCCCAACCGGCGTCCGGGCGACGCGCGAAAAACCTGCCGAACAGGACCGGCCCGACTTGCGGGAGGCAGTCTCGCGCCGGAGGTGCCTGTAGCCTGAGGCCTCTAAAATAGCTTCTCCCCGGGTCCGCCTTCGAGCTCGTCGAGCTCGTAGCCTAGGTCTTCGGCCGCGGTCTCGAAGAAGGCGCGGTTGTGGTAGGCGAAGGGCAGCCACCTCAGGTAGCGGTCGTAGGCCTCTTGCGGGTCGGACGCCTCTTCGAGGCAGGCGAGCTCGTGCATGAAGAGGTTTATCTGGAGAAACCGGCCGAGCCAGGGGTCGGAGGGCTCTTTGCCGCGTTCGAAGGCCGCCTCGAAGGTCTCGAAGGGCACGGGGTCCGGTGGGTTTTTCAGGCGTTCGGAGAGGTAGCGCTCGTCGAGGTAGGTGACGATGGTCTTATGGCCGGTGATGAGGGTCGGCAGCCAGGGGGTCTGGCTCCCAGGGTGGTCCTTCGGTAGCCCCCAGCGAAGGGCGGCGGCCATGCCCCCGACCATGCGGAAGGTGTAGGGCAGTGAGCGGTAGGCGCGGCGGCTGTGGTAGTAGTAGACGATGGGATAGCGCCTTATACCCTCGTAGATCTCCACGAGGCCGCGGTGGAGCTGCATCATGTGGGTCTCGAGGCCCCGATGCTCGCCGTCGGGGAAGTGCGGGGTGAGGATGCTAAGAGGGTCGCTCGTGTCCTGGGCCTGGTGGTAGAGACCGGCGGAGAGAACGCCGAGCTGCTGGAGCACGCCGTAGATGCCGAGCACGTAAGTGATCGCGAGGGTGAGGATGCCGAAGCCGGTCAGGGCCTCCGAGACGGCAATAACCTGGTAGAGGCTGCTCGTCGGCGTGACGTCGCCGAGGCCCAGGGTGGAGATGGTGATCCCGCTGAAGTACAACGCTTCTACGAAGGAGGGTTCGAGGCGCGGGACCGAGAGGGAGAAGTCCCTGCTCCGCATGCCGGCGTAGTAGATCATGGCATAGCCGAACGAGACCAGCAGGATCCAGACGATTATGGTGACCGGGACCATGAGCGGGGCCGCCGTCGAGAGCCCGAAGGCCCTGTATCTGCGGGGCAGCGGCCTGGTGACGAAGCACACAGCGTCGAACAGGCGGTGGTAGAGGCGGCTGGAGATGAACCCGAAGCCATCGTAGTGGAGCACCGTGAAGAACACGTCCCCGACCCCAACCAGGATCAAGACTACGCCGACGGGTCCGAGAAGCCAGTCCATAGGCCGCTAAAATACCAGAACGACAGGGACACCAAGGCGAAGGTTCTAAATTAGTATCTTGGACCGACCGCTGCAGTTCCAGTTAGTCCGAGATACCGCGTCAGAACCCCTTCAAACTCTCTAGTCGCATCCACTGTTCCAGTCATTGCGTGTGCAGCTTCGTGTAAGAGTGTCGCAGCATAATCCAGTGGAGATGAGAGCGCGCTTCGCTTAACTATGATCGAGCGTTGAGCTGAGTCCCATACTCCTGCAGTGTTATCTATGGTAACCCTCATAGTTTCGGAAATTCGCACCCTTGGAGCTCGATTACTAGGTATGCCAACAAGGGCCAGCAACCTCGGAGTCAGATCGAAGACACGTCGTTCTTGTGCGGTCAGGTTTATCGGCTCGACAAACTGGTACTGAAAACTCTCGTTGTACTCTTCAATGTAAGTCTCAAAAGTTCGTACTCGCGGTCCTCCTTCAAGAGGCTGGACATCGAGTTTTGTTTTCTGAAGTTCGGTTACGATAACTGGGTCATAACCATCGCGGCGTATGTTGTCTACTACGTTAGGATTGCCCTGCAATTCTTGTTCCGTCACAAAGGCGACTCTTCGTCTCTCATACAGAAGGTTTAGGGCCATTTGACTAATCTCGATCCATTGCATTTCATCGCATTGGTCGCCTGTAGCTCTCAGGGAGACTTGATCTGCAAGCAGCTCTTGAACAGATCTCGATTTCGCGCTCTTAAGGATCATCTTTATCCGTTCGACATAGGTGGTCCGTCCCACGTTCAACCGTTCTCGGTTGAGTCGCTTCTTCATTCCCTCTGTGAGACTGGTTATGTTGTACGAAAACAGGAAGTTGGGCTCCTCACTCGCCAGCACGCCCGTTATATAGACACGACCAGCAGTGTCTGTTCTGTGCAAAAGTTGCCCATAGGAAGTTGTTTCAAGCACCTCCTCATCAGAGAATTTCAGAAATAGAGCCTTAGCCTGAGACACGTCGTCATCTGTTATGCCACGTAGGATAAATTCTGTTCCTCGGAAGTCGGACGGTTCATCCATATACTCAACATGCAGTGTCACTATGGCATTGAAGCTGTGCTTCTGCGTCTCACGAAGACGATATACGCCGTGACTAGAACGCATTGAGACTACGACACCATGACGATGAAAGGTAGCCAGCGCGTCCTTTAACCCTACTCCGAATTTGCCGATAATTCCTGACGAATAGGACAATTTTTCTTTACTTTCATTGAGCGTAAAGTGCTCAATCCGGAGACCTCGCCCAAAGTCGCGAATGTGCCAGTCACCTTGTTTGTCCTTAAATATCTGGATGTCCGATGTCTTAGAGATTGTTTGCTCGTCCAAAGCATTAGCTATGATCTCTCGAATAGCATGCGCCACTTCCCAATTTTCGAGTACTTCTTCTATGTTGAGATCAAACAATCTCGTAGTCACTGGTCACCCACCTTCAGAACACTTGAGCAGCACAAAAAGGTCTTGTAATCCTAACGTCGGTCTCTTCATTCTGCCATAGCAAAGGATGGGCTTATGGTACTCAATCTGATTTCTATTATTTCAAGATCCAGGTGTCCTTCATCTTGCCGCCGCTCGAGATGTTGACGAGCTT
>JADDPU010000197.1 GCA_016781725.1 Rubrobacter sp.
TGGATCAGGACCAGAACCCCTCAAACGGCAGACAGCCCAGGGTATGGTTCTTCGCCGTGAGGAACTAGAGCATCCCCATAGAGGTCAAACCTATAGAGGTCGAAGGGTCGGGGCATCACGCCCCCGGCCCTCGGCGCGAGGAGGAGCAGCAGGGTCCAGAGCCGAACCGCTCGTCGCGGAGACTTATGTACCGGGGCCGCACGGGTAGACCCGACCAGCGCCGGCAGAGCACGGGAATCTGGTGTTGCAGTGGTAATCCCCCGGCTGGTTGTACGCGAGGAACCGCGGGCCACCGTCCCGGCCCAAAAAACGAGCCCCAAGCCTGTAACCTGAGGCGTGACACTTTTCGAACCGACCGAAGGAGGATGACATGCTCGGAGGCAAGGTAGTGTTGGTCACCGGCGCGAGCCAGGGCCTCGGGAGGGCGCTCGCGCTCGCCTGCGCGAAGGAGAGGGCCTCCCTCGTCCTGAACTCCCGCAGCGAGGAGGGTGTCCGCCCGGTCGCCGAGGAGGCCGAGAAGCTCGGCGCGGAGGCTATACCCTTCGCCGCCGACGTTTCGAGGGGTGCTGACGTCCAGAGGATGGTGGACGCGGCGGTCGAGCGCTTCGGCAAGATAGACGTGCTCGTCAACAACGCCGGCCTGCTCGGGCCGCGGGTCCGGATCGAAGATTACCCCGAGGACGAGTGGCGGCGCGTCATCGACGCGAACCTCACCGGCCCGTACCTGGTCTCGAAGGCGGTGATCCCGCACTTATCAGAGGGAGGGTCCATCGTCAACGTCGTGAGCGGGGTCAGCGTCGAGGGCCGGCCGGAGTGGGGCGCCTACTCGGTCAGCAAATTCGGTGTGGAGGGGTTGACCCAGATCCTGGCCGCCGAGCTCGAAGGGCGCGGTATCCGCGTAAACGCCGTGGACCCCGGCGGGATGCGCACCGACATGCGCGCCGCCGCCTACCCCGAGGAGGACCCGCAGACCCGCATTACCCCCGAGGAGAACACCGCGGTCTTCCTCTACCTGGCTTCGGACGAATCGAAGGGCGTTACCGGCCAACGCTTCAAGGCGCAGGAGTTCGCGAGTCAGTAGCGCCTACGCCGTATCGCTTGCGCGCGGAGTTCGCCGAAACCGTAGAGGAGGTGATTCTCCGTCGTGCGCACGGAGAAGCGCCACCCCAGGTCGGCGAGCCGCCTTTCGAGGTCTCCGGGCTCGTAGAAGATCTTGACGATCCTGAACTCCCGCCCGTCGTTGAGCCGCCGGGCGGTCGTGTGACCCTGCGGGTCCCGCCCGAGAAGCTGTTTCTCGGCCCAGGTTTCGGTGCGCAGGGAATCCACGAAGAAAGCGCGCCCGCCGGGTTTGAGTGCGGACCGGACTAGCTCCCAGAAGGCGTCGAACCGCCCGGGCGGCACGTGCGAGAGCCAGAACCCGAAGAAGACGACGTCGTAAGCCTCGTCGGGGCGCCAGTCGAACAGGTCGGCCCTGACGTACCGGACGGGGGTCTCGGTTCGAAACTCTTCAAGCCTGGCGCGGTTGATCTCGAGCACCTCGGGCGAGGCGTCCACGGCCGTCACCCGGTCCGCGTAACGAACCAGCTCGACCGTCCACAGGCCGGTGCCGCAGGCGAGCTCCAGCACCTGGCCTGTGGGGCCGAAGCTGCCGAGTTCCCGGCGGACCTCCTCTAACTCCGAGAACCACCGCCGGTTCCACTCGGGGCCGCGGTCGTAGCGCCCCTGGCGGAGAAACCACTCGTCGTACTCCGCTGCGCGCGCCCTGTAGTAGGCGAGCTGCTCCTCGAGGAGCTCACCGTCCATAGAGCTGTCCTCTACGCCGCCTTCTCGGTGGTGTCGACCAGCTCGGCCTGGATGATCAGGCGCTGCGAGTAGTCGGGGAGGGTGCAGGTCTGGAGGGTGAGGATGTTCTTGCCGGGCTTGACGGCCGTGACCGAGGTGTTCGACGGGCCGACGGTGAACTCCCGGAAGACCCTGTAGGTGTACTTCGTGCCGGTCGCGTCGGTGACAAAGACCTCATCGCCGACGTCGACCTTGTCGAGGTCCCAGAAGGTCAGCCAGCTCTCGGTGTTGGGGAAGCCGAGCCGGTGGCCCGCGATGTACACGTTGGCCTCAGGCTGCCAGGGGAAGCCGGTCCCCTCGAGGTGGATGCCGGCGTACTCCTTGAGCGCCTCCTCGTCCGAGCCCACGGTGCTGGGTATCGTGTCGTTCTCGATGCGGGCCATCGCGGGGACGGTCAGCTCGAGGGTCTTGTCCTCAGGACCGGTGTTGGTAGTGCTCTCGTCCTCGGTGGTCTCGAGCTTCGGCACGTTGAAGCCGCCTGGGTCTTCGCTGTTCGTGGCGGTGCTGTCGAGGCGGCTCGCCAGGAAAAAGGAAGCTATGAGGGCGACGCCGGCCGCGATCATGGCCAGGCTGAGCACCCAGGAGACCACGTTCCTGATCCTCGATTTTCTGACGTTGTACCTCTTCATGCGCCTCCTGCTCGCGTAAATCCCCGGGATTGTAGCATCGACCCCCCCGGCCTACCGAGATCCGGGCCACCTCGAGGCCAGCCCTCAACGCTCGACGGGCAGATCCTCCCTGACGCCCCACTCGTTCCACGAGCCGTCGTAGTTGGCGAGGTTCCTGTAGCCGAGCCTGTGCAGCGCGAAGAGCGGGACCGTCGCCGCGACCCCGCCGTTGCAGTAGGCGACGATGGGCTGGTCCCGATCTTCCGGCACGCCTGCCTCCCGCGCCCTTCGCGCCAGCTCCTCGTCCGGGAGGAAGGTCCCGCTCTCGGGCTCGAAGAGCCCGTCGGCGTGGAGGTGCGCGGCCCCGGGGACGCGGCCGGCCCGGCCCTCCCCCCTGGCCACGGCGCCCGTGTACTGCCCCTCGTCGCGCGCGTCGAGGACGAGGGCCTCCCCGGCCTCGCTCGCCGCGAGCAGCGCCCCGGCGTCGGTTCGCCAACCCGGCCGCAGCCTGGGCGTGAAGACGGCGGGCTCAGGTTCGGGGACCTCGGCCGTCGTCGGACGGCCCTCCGAGGTCCACTTTCTCCAGCCGCCGTCGAGCACGCAGACCCCTTCGTGGCCGTAGTAGGTGAGGACCCACCACAGGCGGGTGGCGAACTGGCCGCCGGCGTGGTCGTAGACGACGACGCGCGTGCCGTCGCCGATACCTAGAGAGCCCATCAGGGCGGCGAAGCGCTCGGGGGGCGCCACCTGGGCGGGCACGGGATCGTCGGGGTCGGTGATGTCGCGGGTCCAGTCCACGTAGACGGCCCCGGGGATGTGGGCCTCCTCGTACTCCTCGCGGGCGGCGAGGTACTCGGCCCTCTGGCGGCCGCCGCCGAGGTCGGTCTTTCTCACGTAGCCCCTGATGTCCACGACGCGAAGGTCTTCGTCTTGCAGGTGCTCTGCCAGCCAAGCGGTGCCGACCAGGGGATCTATATTCTCCATGTGGCTCTACTCCTCGAAGATGTCGTGTTCGCGGGCGTAGGCTTCGGCAAGCTCGTAGGCCCTTTCGGTGTCGTCCTTGCCGAGGCGGCCTTCGACCACCTCGTTCTGGAGGTAGTCTTTGAGGCCCTTGATCCACCGCCCGGGCTCGCGGCCGAAGTGGCGCATGAGGTCGTTGCCGTCGAGCGGGCTCTCGAGCCTCTCCACGGCGTCGAGGGTCCGGATCTCGTCCACCCTGCCCTTGAGGCTGCGCCAGGACTCCTCGGCGATGCGCCTCCTCCTCGGGGCGCTTCCGGTTATATCCGCCCTGGCGAGCTTGAGGAGCATGTCGACGTCGGCCAGCACGCGCTCGCCGCGCGCGAGGTACGTGTCCCGGATAAAGCGCCTGACCGCCGCGTCACTCCACGGGTCCCTGCTCGCCGCGTACCCGTACGGGCGCATGTGGTGGGCTACGAGGTGGGCCACGGCGTCGACGGCGTCCTTGGGGTAGGCCAGACGCTGCATCGCCCGGCGCGCTATGGAGGCCCCGACGTTCTCGTGGCCGTAGAAGTGGATCTTCTTGGGGACCGTGCGCCCCCCGCAGCGCTCGCACTCGGCCTCCTCGGCGGTCTTCTGCGTGCTCTTGGCCCCGCAGTAGGTGCAGCGGTGCTCGTAGACTAGCGTCCTCGGCTTGCCGATGTCGTGGAAGAAGGCGGCCTTGCGCAGGATGGGGAACTCCCCCTCGCGCATGTCAGGGTTCTCCGACGCTATGCTCTCCACAACGATCAGGGTGTGCTCGAAGACGTCCTTGTGGTGGAACTCCGCCTCCTGCTCGACGTCGACGGTCTCCATGAACTCGGGCACTACGTAGGGCATGAGCCCGAGGCGCACGAGCGCCCTCAGGCCGTGGGCGACGTTCCCGGAGAGCAGGATCTTCTCGAACTCTTCCCTGATCCGCTCGGCCGAGATGCTCTCTAGCCAGTGGGCGTTCTCCCGGATCGCCGCTTCGAGGTCGGCCGTCGTGGCGAAGGGCCTCTCCGGTAGCGAGAGCGCCGTCTCGAAGCGCACGGCCCGCAGCATCCTCAAC
This sequence comes from Rubrobacter sp., assembly GCA_016781725.1. GTDB lineage: Bacteria > Actinomycetota > Rubrobacteria > Rubrobacterales > Rubrobacteraceae > Rubrobacter_D. The sequence continues at coordinate 4,498 of JADDPU010000197.1, forward strand.
GGGTCGTCGCGCATCCGGTCAATGGGCTCTCCCACGGGCCGGATCACCCCCAACGCGAGGTCCTTCCTGCCGTCGAAGGGGTCGATAACCCTGCCCGTGAGGGCGTCGGCGGCGATCGCGTTGATAGTGAAGTCCCGCCGCGCCAGGTCCTCCTCGAGGCTCTCGCCGAAGCGGACCTCCGGATGCCTGCTCCCTTGCGTGTAAAGGTCGCTGCGGTACGTGGTGACCTCGACCGCGTAGCCGCCGACCTTTGCCCCTATGGTCCCGAAGCGCTCCCCGACCGTCCACAGGTGCTCAGCGCGCGGCCCTAGGAGGCGCTTGATCTCCCGCGGGTGGGCGCCCGTGGTCGCGTCTACGTCCAACCCCGCCTCGCCGAGCAGCCCGTCCCGCACGTAGCCGCCCACCAGGTACAGCTCGTGACCGGCCCCCCGGAACGTCTCACCCAAACGCGAGAGCGGCTTCGGGACCTCCAGCCTGTTTACCTCGGTCATCATGGTGAGCAGATTCTAGTACGCGACGGTCCACAGGTCACAACATTGGTAAGTCTAACCCGCCTGTCGAAAAGGAAGGCCACCCGGTCCCCCGAAGGCCAGGAGTGGCGCTCAGTCGGGGATGGCGGCTTCGCGGGAGGAGAAGATCTCGAAGTAGTCCTCGAAGCCGGTCACGGAGAAGATGCGCTCGACGGCCTTCGAGGGGGCGGCGAGACGGAGGGAGACCTCCTGCTGTTGGAGGGACTCCTTGGAGCGCACGAGGGCCGAGAGGGCAGTCGAGTCCATAAACGCAACACCGCCCACGTCCACGACGACGGCGCGCACCCCGTTGGTGTGCGCGGCCCGCTCTATGGCGTCCTGGACCTTCGGGGCCGTGTGGAGGTCCACCTCGCCGCGCACGGCGACGACGGAGTAACCTTCGGCGTGCTCGTCTATGCTGATCTCGAAGTCCGTACCGATCCACCCCTCCCGGGTCCGCGCGCCCAAGCTCCCGGATATTAACGCAGTTCCCACTTTCGGTAAACCGCCGGTTCTAT
>JADDPU010000201.1 GCA_016781725.1 Rubrobacter sp.
GGAATCACTCGGCTCTGCCGGAGGCGGCTTAGCCGAGAGCGGTACGATGCCGAGCTGCCGCGGCGTCGGTCCCGAGGGCGTGGGCACATCGGCCAGGCCCGCAAGCAACTTTTCGTGCAGCCCGATGCCTTCTTCTACGGCAGCCGTCTCTTCCTCGGTCAGTGGAATCTCCTCACGCATCCTCGAGAGGTTGGTCTTGCCTTCCAGCAGTTGGGCCGCTGTCGAACCTTTCGGGACGTAGAACGAGCACCTCGCGCAGGCCATGCGGTGGGGACATTGCTGGAAGAAGTCGTAGGTACAGTGACCGTGCCCGAGGTCGTAGAACTTCCAGGGTTCTCCCTGGGCCGCCGCCCCGCTCCTTACGGCCTCGCCGTCAACGAGCACTTCTATGTGCCTAAGGTTGCGCCCGAGGTAGCCGGCGTCGCGGTAGGATCTGGCGAGCCTGGTTGGGGTTATCTTGGCGTAGTAGAGGGTGGAGCTTGGGTGCTTGTGCCCGAGCCACCGCTGCAGCTCGAAGAGGGTCATCGGCTCTCGGGCGTTCACCAGCTGCGTTGCTATGGTCGAGCGCGCCCGGTGGCTGGTGATCCTGCCGCGGGCGTCCTCTTCCGGTACTGAGGCCTTGCGGCAGAGTGTGGGGATGAGGCTGTCGTTGACGTACTTGTATCCGAGCCGCCTGCCGAGGTGCGAAAAGAGGTAGTGCGCCTCCCTTGAGGTCCTTGCGTCGATGGCGGCGGGCTGGCGCAGGCGGATCTCTTCCCAGGTCTCGATGGCCTTGCCCACCAGGGGGTCTACGGGCTTGGGGTAGCCCTCGTTGGTCTTGTTGGCCGGTACGTCGAGCCAGCAGACGGAGCCCTCGGTAAGGACCTCGGCCGTCCCTCGCACCGCCGTCTCGTGTTGCCAGCGGACGCAGCCGACCCTCAGGTGGCGTATCTCGTCCATGCGCAGCCCCGAGAACAGCCACACGAGCGCTATGGCCCTAACCATCTCCGCGGGGTAGTAGCACGCCCCACGCCGTCCCGGGCCGGAGCTTCGGGCGGGTACGTCTTCCGTGTTGAGGTTGAGCCCAGCCCAAAGGAGCTTGGCCCACACCGCATCGGCGATGGCGCGCGGGGCGAACTCGATGCGTGCACGAACGCTTTTGGGAACGGCCAGGGCGCGCCCGGGATCGAAGCGGCGCTTGACCCAGCCCCATTCGTGCAGATCCCGAAAGAAGCTCGCCATCGCCGCGAGCTTCGAGGCTTTGGTGGAGGGGCCCACGGGGCCTCCCAGCTTCTCTTCGGAGATGCTCTTCGCGTCCACCCACCTCCCGACGGTGAGTCCGTCGACGAATGCTACGTACTCGGCGGCCAGGCCCCGCGTCCACTGCTCGGGAGAGACGACGTGCGGATGGGCGTGGGCGAGCCAGCGTCCGGCCTGGAGTAGATTCCCATACATACCGTGCTTGGTCGAGGCCGCAAGCGGCGAGGTCTTTAGCCACCT
>JADDPU010000519.1 GCA_016781725.1 Rubrobacter sp.
ACCGTGGGTTTGGGTCAGGCCTTCAAGCACATTGGCAAGAGGGCCACGGTCACCGCTCGCCAGCCGGCCATGGGCCCTAGGAGCCTTCCCGGTTCCTCTACCCCGTGGAGGCGCCTTTGAGGGAGAAAATCGAGACCGAATGCGCCATCAACTGCCGCGGCGGTGCTGGTTGAGTTACATCTACCACTTCGTTGTAATTCGCCGACCATACGGCGGCCGCCGGGAGTAAGGAGCGAGAGATGCAGCTACCAACGCAGGGTGCTTACGTCATCATCGGCGCCGGTGTGCACGGCCTCAGCACGGCCTGGCATCTGGCCAAGGAGTTAAAGGCGCGGGGACGAGGGTCCGGCGAGGACATAATCGTGCTCGACAAGACCGGCGTCGCCGCCGGGGCCTCCGGCATCGCTTGCGGCGTGATCCGCAACAACTACTTCCAGCCCGCGATGCGGCAGTTGATGGCGCATTCGGTCTCGGTCTGGGAGTCAGACGCGGAGGCGTTCGCCTACCATCCCGTGGGTTACATGCAGATCTCACCGGAGGTGATGCACGCCGACGTCGTGCAGATCTACAAGGAGCAGCAGGCCATCGGCTACCCCTCGACGCTCGTGGAGGGAGAACACGAGTGCCGGGAGTACATGCGGAATATCTTCGACGACTGGCAGGCCGAGAACATCACGAGCATCTTGCACGAGCACCGCGGAGGGTATGCGAACAACAAAGCGTCCATACGGGCCCTCGCCGCCAAGGCGCAGGCTGAGGGCGTGCGCATCCATACCGGGGTCAGGGTTACGGGTTTAAGCCTCCAGGACGGCGCGGTGAAGGCTGTTGAGACCGACCAGGGTACGGTCCGCTGCGAGCATCTCGTCGTGGCCGTCGGGCCGTGGATCCGGGATATCTGGAAGATGCTCGACCTGCCGCAGAAGATCACGGTCAAAGGCCCAGACGGCGAGCTCTACCACGACCGCGAGATGTGGACGTACTGGTCGCTGCAGGAGGGCGTGCTGGGGGTCGAGCCGAGTTTTCTCGCGGACAACGAGGGCGAGATGCCGTCGGTGATCCACGTCGACACCGACGCCCCGCTCTACGACGAGAACGGTGAGCTCATCACCGATGAGCTCTGGGGGATCTACTACAAGCCGGACTTCTATTTCAACGGGGTGCAGGGCGGCGCCACACCCTACATAGTCGACCAGCCCGCAGACGAGGTCGCCGTCGACCCGTACGGGCCAGAGAGCCCGGACTTCGTGGTCGGGGAGGACTTCGCCCGGATGTGGACCTCGGCGCTGGCCCACTGCCACAAGCGCTTCGAGGGCAAGGGTCACCTCTTCTCCAGAGAGCCTTCCGGGGGGATCGGATGCTTCACCCCGGACAGCTTCCCCGTCTTCGACGTGTTCCGGCAGAATGCCTACGTCATCGCCGACTCCAACCACGGCTACAAGATGATCGGGGTCGGAGCCTTGGTGGCCAGGGAACTGTTGGATGAATCGCAGGAGCTGCTCGAACCGTTCCGCTTCTCCCGCTACGAGACCGGAAAGCTGCATCCCACGAGCAACTCCCCTTTTCCGTGGAGCTGAGGTGAGGGACGTTATCCGCGCTTTTACATGGCCGCTCTCTCGAGAACGGCCTGTCCGGTCGGACCGACGAGCTCTGCGCGACGGCCCCGGCTACGAACCACCAGAGAGGGATCGGCGGCCAAGTACGATCGGAGAACCCCTCGCCGTAGGTCGCTTCGCATCTATCGAGTCCCCTGGATCGCACGCCCAAGCGGACGAAGGCAGGCTGCTGGTTACTTTTACTATTGTGGGCAACGATTTATATTGCACGGGTACTTGGCGCGAAGGATGGCTCGTGTATCGCCTGAAGGGGTCGGCGGATGGAAAGCAAGCAGAGGCCGGGGCGCGGGGGGCAAGAGAGCTGCGCCGGGCGGGCCGCAGGAACTGCTCGAACCGCTCAGCTTTACCGCTACGCAGCCAGGGCCGCAGCCCGCGAGCGGCCCCCTTCCCGTAGAGCTAAAAGGAGGAACTTTATGGGCACCAGCGATCAACGGCTCGGGCTCCTCGAACGGCTGGCCGAGGGTCCGGTCATCTGCGCCGAGGGCTACCTGTTCGAGCTGGAGCGCAGGGGTTACCTGCAGGCCGGGGCGTTCGTGCCTGAGGTCGTGCTCGAGCACCCCGAGGAGGTCGCGCAACTACACCGCCAGTTCGTCCACGCTGGGTCGGACGTGGTCGAGGCTTTCACCTACTACGCCCACCGCGAGAAACTCCGGCTCATCGGCAAGGAGGAGCTACTCGAGCGCCTCAACCGCCAGGCCCTCGCCCTCGCGAAGGAGGTAGCCGAGGAGAGCGGCACCCTGTTCGCCGGGGACATCTGCAACACGAACGTTTACGAATCCGGGGATGCCGAGGCCGCCAGGCGGGCCAGGGCGATGTTCGAGGAGCAGGTGGGCTGGGCAGTCGAGGCCGGGGTCGATTTCATTGTAGGGGAAACGTTCAGCTACGCCGAGGAGGCGCTGATCGGCCTGGAAGTAATCAAGCAGACGGGGCTGCCCGCGGTGATCACCCTGGCCGTCCATCGTGCGCCGGAGACCCGGGAGGGCTGGTCTATCCCCGAGGCCTGCAAGCGGCTGGAGGATGCCGGGGCGGACGTGGTAGGACTGAACTGCATCCGCGGCCCGCAAACGATGCTGCCGCTTTTGCAGGAGATCATGCCCGCGGTGGACGTGCCGGTGGCGGCGTTGCCGGTCCCCTACCGCACCCGGTCGGAGGAACCGAGCTTCCAGTCCCTACGCGACCCCGACTATGAGGACTTCCCCTCAGGGATACCGTTCCCGACCGCGCTCGACCCGTTCACCTGCAACCGCTACGAGATCTCGGACTTCACCCGCGAGGCCCGAGACCTCGGGGTCCGCTACTTCGGCGTGTGCTGCGGCGCGGCCCCACACCACATCCGCAGCATGGCCGAGGCCCTGGGGCGAACCCCGCCCGCGAGCCGCTACTCCGAGGATATGTCCAAACACGTCTTCCTCGGCTCCGACCCATCCCTGCGGCGGCAGAACTTGGAGTACAGGAGCGAGCTGTAACCGGCCCTACCCGCCGCGCGATACCCTACTCGGTAGAGCGCAACGAGGCGTCCGTAGCGAGGTGTCTTCTCGTTGTAGCGCAGAGGGATGCATATACAGCAACTCGAATTGCAAGAAAACTTGATCTATGTGATACTTGTACGGATGGTGGGTGTGAGAGAAGAGAGTATCCGCAAGGAACTTGCCATATTAATAGCCCTTGGCGGTGAGGAGGCGGTCGAGAGCGGAGGCTTAGGGGTCGTGCGGATAGCCGACCTCATCGGGCGGGAAAAGAGTCAGGTGTCTCGGGCGTTGAAGATGCTTGCCCGGAGCGGCCTCGTTGATCGTGATCCGGCGACGCTCCAGTACCGTCTGGGGTGGAGGTTCTTCGCGCTCGCGGCGCGGGCGGGTGAGCCAAGGCTACTCAGCGTTGCCCCCCCGTTGCTCGAGCGGCTCATGAAGAGGCTCGGGGAGACGGCCCACCTGTCCGTCCTCCAGGGAACCGAGGTTCTGACGGTGCTCTCCAAGTCTCCGTCTCATGCCGTTACGGCGGCGGGTTGGAGTGGACGAACGGTCCCCGTCTACTGCACCTCGTCCGGGCGGGCGCTTCTGTTCGACCATGACCTCGGTGCTCTGCGTGAGCTCCTCTCCGGCGTCGAGTTCCGCAAGCTGGGGCCAAGCACGGTTGGTGACGTCGGGCAGCTGTACGAGAGGATAGTAGCCGCCCGCGCGCAGGGTTACGCGCTCGTCGACGAGGAGTTCGAGTTCGGCTTGATCGGTGCGGCGGCGCCGGTCGTGGACTTCAAGGGCCAGATCGTCGCGGCGCTCAACGTCTCGGCGCCGAAGTTCCGTCTCGGCGGGCGGCTGGAGGCCGCGGGAGAAGAGGTAAAGATGGCGGCGGACGAGCTCTCCGCCCTGCTCGGCTGGTCCCCCGATCCCCTCTGAACGCCTTCGATTCCTCCGAGGCATCCTGACATACAACTTCGCCCCCGCAGTCGGTTAAGCTACGGAGACAGAGAAGATCCGGCCGGAGTAGGATGGTCCTCAAGAGATCACGGGGAGAGAGAGTGGACAAGGAGCAGAGAAGCGCGTTTCACGGGATCATAGACGCGATGAGCGAGTGGAACCGGATGCGGGAGCTGGGGTGGGGAGGGCCGGCTACGAGACCCGGCAACCGGCGTTGAAACGGCGCTGACTCCTTGGTCGGTGGGGAACGTACGGGGGAGTAGTCTTAGATTATGCGGGTGGCCTTGGCTCAGATCGACTGCCTACTCGGTGATGTCGACGAAAACCTCCGTCGGGCGCAAGACGTTTTGGCGAGGGCCAAGAACGAAGGCGTGGACCTGCTCGTCTTCCCTGAGTTGAGCCTGGCCGGCTACGCCCTGGAAGAACTCGGCGACGAGGTAGCTATCCAGGCGCAAAGCAGGCCCATCATCTCCCTGGCCGAGGAGGCGGGGGAGACTACGGTGGTCGTGGGGTTCTGTGAAGAGGGGCGCGGCTTCCACACCTATAACAGCGTGGCTTACCTCGAAGGAGGGTCACTTCTCCACCTGCACCGCAAGCTCTACTTGCCGAACTACAGGATCTACGAAGAGAGAAAACTCTACAACCCGGGACAGAGCATGAGGGCCTTCGACACCAGATATGGCCGGATGGCTATGCTGATCTGCAACGACGCCTGGCAGCCGTTCCTGCCCTTCATCGCCGTCCAGGACGGGGCCCAGCTGCTCATAATCCCCGCCAACAGCGGTTTCTACCCGCACCCCCAGCTGTTGGACACGAAGGAATATTGGCGGGACATCACCCGCTTCTACGCCCGCATGCTCCAAAGTTACGTGATCTTCGTCAACCGGGTAGGGCAGGAAGGGGACCTCACCTTTACGGGTCACTCCCACGCCGTCGACCCCTGGGGGCGGGTGGTGGCGGAAGGCCCGGGTGGCGAAGAGGCCCTGATCACCGTAGACATAGACCTTGGCGATGTCAGGCGCCGCCGGCGAGAGGTCCCCCTGGTCAAGGAGGCCCGTCTTGCCCTCCTCAGCAAGGAACTCAATCGTCTCGCCGAAGAAGGCGGTGATCTGTGAGTGGCAGCGGATCCCAAGGTGCGCCGGCGAACGATCCAGGACCCTGGATAAGGGGCAAGTTCCTCTCGCAGGACACGCATAGTCTCCGGCGCCGGAAGGTCGGCGAACAGCAGCAGGTCGGGTACGAGCCTGGTGGAGCCCACACGGCGGCTCAGACGCCACTCCTCGGGGACAACCCCTCCGCGAAGCTCCGGGTCCAGAGGCTCATCGTCCTCGATCGCCTCAAGTCCGGCCAATAACTCAATGCTCGGTCTGAAGCGCGCGATCGTCTCTCCGAACGCCCCCGCGCGTTCGGTGACGCAGTAGATCGCCTGGTACCGTTCCTCTTCTGGCACACCCTTTTCAGCCGAGGGGTCATCGAAACGGTTGCCGAAGGTGCCGTCCGGAAGCGCGTAGGCCCAGGCCGGTGGCGCGAAGACGTC
>JADDPU010000320.1 GCA_016781725.1 Rubrobacter sp.
GCACTACGATAGTAATTCTTCAGGTGATTAAACTGCCTGTGTCTCACTCACATACACATACTCCTCACGCCTATTGGCGCGGCCTCTTAGACCGCAACAGGAGGCATCTGCGCAGCTTCGTCACGGAGACAGTATCCGTGGACTCGGCAGGGCTGGTCAAAACCACTGAGCACCTTTTCGGCGGCCATGTGAGGGATTTGCCCCGGGAGGAGCAAGCACGAGGGCGAAGGCGAGCCGAGCGGCTAGCGAAGTACGAAGCGATCCTCGAGTTCAAGGAGCACGGGCTCACCCTGGATGCAATCTCCGAGCGAGTAGGAGTCGGGAAGCGCACCCTGATCCGCTGGTTGCAGGCGGGAGGTTTTCCCGAGCGCAAGCCCCGCTCCGATCGCGGTTCGCCGATGCTCCGTCCGTACCTGGGCCACCTTGAGCGGCGGTGGCGTGAGGGGTGTAGGAGCGCGAACCTGCTGTGGCGCGAAGTCTCGGCGCTGGGATTCGGAGGCTCGTACGACGCCGCATGCGCCTGGACCAGGCGCATGCGGGCGTCGCCGGAATGCGATAGAGAATCTGTTGCCTCGCCAATGCGTCGGTACTCACCACGGCAGGCAGCGTGGCTGCTCCTAAGAGATGAACTGACACTGAGCCAGCCCGAACGCCGCTTCCTCGAGAAGTTCCTGGAGCGCTGCCCGGATGCCGCGGCCACGTATCGTCTCGCTCGGCGTTTCAGGATGATGGTCAAAGAGGGCGGATCAGAGAACCTCGATGGGTGGCTGCGGGACGCGGAAAGCAGCGGTGTAGCCGAGATGAGCAGATTCGCCATGGGCGTGCGCAAGGACGAGGCGGCTGTCAGGTCGGCATTGAGTCTGTCCTGGAGCAACGGGCAGGTCGAGGGCGTGCGCCGCGTCACGCGGGTGTGTATCTCCCCTGCAGGGGGATAGAACTGGAAGGGAGGTTCTAGGGTCACCCGCCTAACTCCGAGCCGAAAGGCGGAGAGGACAGGAGCATGGCGGGGAAGCGGATCAGGTCCAGAGGCGTCGCGGACCGACGTGCCGCAAGACCCGTGTCCTATGGCGAGAGCTAGACTGCTCGAAATCTAGTCCTGACCCTGTGGTGTCTGCACACGCGAGAAAGACGTTTGAAACTCGCGTCACCGCCTCCACGCCGATTGTCCCTCGCGGCGTGGACCCTTCCGGCGGTGAGGGAGTGCCCGACGGGGGCAATCAAAGGGACGACCGGATCGCCTAAGGGATACTCGATACGTACACACCCGACGGAACGCGGGAACGCCTACGGGGGGCGACCCCTACGGCGTCGGAGCTCCCATAGTAGTCTGAGGGCGGGAAAGCCGTCCACACGGCGAAGGGGAGCAGGTTGTTCGGTGGTCGAGCACAGAAGGAGAAACGCGAGATGCGTAATGCCGATACTGTACTAACCATCATCCGAGATCGGACACAGCA
>JADDPU010000099.1:0-2107 GCA_016781725.1 Rubrobacter sp.
CAGGTGAACGACGCGGTGGACTCCGGGGCCGAGGTGCTCCACGGGGCGCGCGTGCTCGAGGGGGACGGCCTCTCCGAGAAGGGACACTTCTACGAGCCGACGCTCCTGGTTGAGCCGGCGCAGGACTCGCGCGTGGCCACCGAGGAGGTGTTCGGCCCGGCCCTGCCCGTCTGGCGCGTCTCGGGCATGGACGAGGCGCTTACCCGGGCCAACGGCTTGATCTTCGGGCTCGGGTCTTCGATCTGGACGCGCGACCTCGAGCGGGCCTCGGAGGCGGCGGAGAAGATCGAGGCCGGCTACACCTGGATCAACTCCCCCCAGGTCGTCTACGACGAGCTGCCCTTCGGCGGCTGGAAGCAGAGCGGCTACGGCAAGGAGCACGGGGTGGAGGCCCTCGACTATTACACGGAGACGAAGTCTGTGGTGGTAAAGAGACCCGTGGCCTCAGACCCAGGGAACGCTACCCAGGAGCTCGGGGGCTCCGGGTCGACCTCTGAGAGGTGAGAGCATGATTACGGTACCGGACTGGTACAACGCGAGCGTGATCGTCGACCAGAACCTGGAGGCGGGGCGGGCACAGAAGGTAGCCATCTACTGCGGCGACGAGGAGGTGACCTACGGGGAGCTCGCCCGCCGCATCAACAGGTTCGGGCACGCCCTCAAAGAGCTCGGGGTAGAACAGGAAGACCGGGTCCTGCTCGTCCTCAACGACACCCCCTCCTTCCCGACCGCGTTCTTCGCCGCGATCCGGATCGGCGCGGTCCCGATCCCTGTCAACACCCTGCTCGACGCCGACGACTACCGCTATTTCGTCGAGAACAGCCGCGCCCGCGCCGTCGTCGCTGACCTCGAGCACCACGAGAAGGTCAGGGGCGCTCCTGAGGGACACGCAGGACCTGTGGAGCTTATCCTGACCAACGGCAGGGCCGAGGGAGCGCTGATCCTCGAAGACCTGCTGCAGTCCGGGGAGGACGAGCTCGCGCCGGCGAACACCCACAAGGACGACATGGCGTTCTGGCTCTACAGCTCGGGCAGCACAGGCAAACCCAAGGGGACCGTGCACCTGCAGCACGACATAAACTACACGTGCGAGACCTACGCGCGCCACGTGCTCGAGATCACCGACTCAGACAAGACGTTCTCGGCTTCGAAACTTTTCCACGCCTACGGCCTGGGCAACGGGATCTCCTTCCCGTACTGGGCCGGCGCCTCGACGGTCCTCCACCCCGGGAAGCCCGCGCCCCAGGCCGTCCTGGAGACGCTCCAGCGGCACAAGCCCACCCTGTTCTTCTCGGTGCCGACGCTCTACAACGCCATCCTCAACTACCAGGGGGCCCAGGAGTACGACCTCTCCTCCATCAGGCTTTGCGCGTCGGCGGCCGAGGCGTTGCCCCCCGGCGTGTGGCGCCGCTGGAAGGAGACCTTCGGCTCGACCATCCTGGATGGGATCGGCAGCACGGAGATGCTGCACATCTTCCTCTCCAACACTTTAGAGGCGTACAAGCCAGGATCCAGCGGCAAGCCCGTGCCAGGCTACGAGGCCAAGATACTGAACGAGGAAGGGTACCCCGTGGAGCCAGGCGAGGCAGGGTACCTCTCCGTCAAGGGGGACTCGGCCGCGGCTTTCTACTGGCGCAACCACGAGAAGACGAAGGCGACAATCAGGGGCGAGTGGATGTTCGCCGGGGACTGGTACCGGATGGACGAGGACGGGTTCTACTGGTACGAGGGTCGCTCGGACGACATGATCAAGGTCGGCGGGCTGTGGGTCTCGCCGGTAGAGATCGAGGGTACCCTCGGCGACCACCCGGCGGTGGTGGAGGCGGCGGCGGTCGGTATCCCGGTAGATGGCCTCACCCGCGTGAAGGCGTTTGTCATCCTGCACGAAGGGCACGAGGGCTCGGAGGAGCTCGTCGAGGAGCTTCAGAACTGGTGCAAGGAGAGGCTCAAGCGCTACCAGTTCCCGCACGTCGTTGACTTCGTGGAGGACCTGCCAAGGACGGTCACCGGCAAGATCCAACGCTACAAGCTGCGGGAACCTGAGAGCGGGGTGGGGACGCGGCCCAAGACCGTTTGAGCCTGCCGCGCTCAGCGGGGCCACCGAACT
>JADDPU010000099.1:2216-5510 GCA_016781725.1 Rubrobacter sp.
TCCTTGAGGAGGGAGTCTATGTCGAGTAGAGGCGCGACGGAGGCCTGGATCGTCGGGGCGGTGCGCACCCCCGTGGGCAAGCACGGCGGCTCCTTGAGCACGGTGCGCCCGGACGATCTGGCCGCCCTGACCCTTGAGGCCCTGATGGAGAAGACCGGCGTCCCGCCCGAGGAGGTGGAGGACGTCTACATGGGGTGCGCCAACCAGGCAGGGGAGGACAACCGCGACGTGGCGCGCATGGCGCTGCTGCTGGCGGGGTTCCCGCAGCACGTCGGCGGGACCACGATAAACCGATTGTGCGGCTCGGGCCTCGACGCCGTGGCGAACGCGGCGAGGGCCGTCATGCTGGGGGAGGCCGACGTCTACGTGGGCGCGGGGGTGGAGTCGATGAGCCGGGCGCCCTTCGCGATGCCCAAGCCCGAGAGGGCCTTCCCCACCGGGCACACGAAGATGTACGACACCACCCTGGGCTGGCGCTTCGTCAACCCGAGGATGGAGGCGTTGCTCCACACCGACTCTTTAGGGATAACCGCCGAGAACCTCGCCCAGGAGCGATACCAGATCACCCCGGACGAGGACCGGCCGGAGGGCCTGGCCAGGGAGTACGACCTCTCGCGCGAGGCCCAGGACCGGTTCGCCCTGCGCAGCCACCAGAAGGCAGTGGCCGCCACGGACGAGAAGCGCTTTCGCGAGGAGATCATCCCCGTCCCCGTGAAGACCCGCAAGTCGGAGACGATAGTCGAGGCGGACGAGGGCCCGAGGCGCGACGCTTCCCTGGAGAGGATGGCGAAGCTCAAGCCGGCCTTCAAGGAGGGAGGAACGGTAACCGCCGGCAACTCCAGCTCCCTCAACGACGGGGCGGCGGCCACGCTCGTCGTCTCCCCGGACTTCGCCAGGGCCCACGGCCTGGAGCCCCTGGCCAAGATAAGGAGCATGGCCACGGCGGGCGTGCCGCCCAGGGTCATGGGAATAGGGCCTGTGCCGGCCACCAGGAAGGCGCTGGAGCGCGCGGGGATCTCCCTGGACGACGTGGGCCTCGTCGAGGTCAACGAGGCCTTCGCCGCCCAGGTGCTCGCCGTCGTTCACGAGTGGGGAATGGACGCCGAGGACGAGCGGCTTAACCCGAACGGCGGGGCGATCGCCCTCGGGCACCCTCTGGGGGCCTCGGGGACGCGCATCCTAACCACCCTCGTGCACGAGATGCAGCGCCGCCCCGACGTAGAGTACGGCCTGGCCACCATGTGCATCGGTGTCGGCCAGGGGATCGCCATGGTCGTCGAGAAGGCCTGACCCCTTGTCTGGTCCGGAACCCCAAGTGCGCGCCGTCGAAGGCCTGAGGGTCGCCGACGCCTCGATCCCCACGAGAGGCTCGCCGTGCTAGACGGCATCCCCCTCGTAGACGCCCACGTCCACGCCGCGCGCCTCCCGACCCTGAAGCAGTCGTGGAGGGAGTGGGCTGCCCGCTACGGGTCGCCCTCCCTGCTTGACCTCTACGACGAGGAGGGGACGCTCGTCCCCGAGCTCTTCGACGAGTACATGGAGCGCGAAGGCGTCGACGTAGCCATCCTGTTCTGCGAGTACAGCCCGAAGTCTACAGGCATTCAGCCTGTCGAGGACCTAGTCCCGATCCTCTCCCACAACCCCCGCCGCTTCCGCCTGATGGCTAACCTCAACCCGCACCTGCACTACCCGCTGGCCGACGAGTTGAGGCGCCAGACGGCCCTGGGCGCCGTCGGGCTGAAGCTGCATCCCGTCCACGGCTCTTTCGCCCCGAACGATAGGATGCTCTACCCGGCCTACGCCGTGTGCGAGAGGGAGAACCTCCCCGTCGTCTTCCACTGCGGAACCAGCGTCTTCCCCGGCTCGACGAACCGCTACGCCGACCCCGCCCTCGTCGAGGACGTCGCCCGAGACTTCCCGGATCTCACGGTAGTCCTCGCCCACGGCGGCCGCGGCTGGTGGTACGACGCGGCAGCCTTTATGACCCTGATGCGGGAGAACGTCTGGATCGAGGTCTCAGGCCTCCCCCCGAAGAAGCTCCCCGACTACTATAGAAACTTCGACTTCGAGCGGCTGGCCCGGAAGATGATCTTCGGTACCGACTGGCCCGGCGTGCCAGGACCCAGAGCGAACGCCCAGGCCATCCTGGACCTAGCCCTCGACCGCCCAACAGCAGAGAGGGTGCTCTACCAGAACGCCCTCAGAGTCTACGCGCTCGGTCGGGATGGGTTCGAAAACGCCCCCGCGGGAAAGGATAGAGGTATCGGTACGACTTGAATTTGACTGTCCGGTCAGTTATAGTGGTGTACACGCTCAGGGAGTTCAGGAAAGAGAGGATGCATGGGTGAGACGGCTGTAACTGAGGAGATCCTGCTCGATCGCATCAAGAGCGGCAGGTTGATCGAGGACTCCTCTCAGGCGACCGAGAGGTACATCGAGGGGTTGAAGCGAACGCTCATCGTGTCGGCCGACACGGAGCTGATAAGCGCGCCGGCCTACATGAACGCGACGAAGGACTTCTCGACGCTTCCCAGCATAAACAACTACATCACGGTGATGGGGATCGTGCAGGACGAGCTCGGGCACGCGCACATCGCCTACAGGATGCTGAGGGATCTCGGGGTGGACACAGAGGAGCTCGTCTACGAGCGGAGCCCGCGGCGGTTCAAGTACCCTTACGCGTTCGACGTACCGCTCGAGAGCTTCACCGAGCTCATCGTCGGCAACGGCTTCTACGATAGGGCCGGGTTCGTTCTCCTCAGCGACATCCACCAGAACTGCTCCTACGGGCCGTGGAAGCGGGCGCTAGTCAAGGTAGATCGGGAGGAGAACTTCCACCTCAGGCACGGGGAGAAGTGGATGAAAGCCTTCTCCAAGGACCCGGAGAGAAAGCAGGAGCTCCAGCGGGCGGTCGACTGGATGTTCATGCTAACCCTCGAGTGGTTCGGCCTGCCCGACGGGCAGAAGCGGCACAACGAGCAGATCGAGTACGGCTACAAGGGCTCGACCAACGACCAGCTCAGGCAGACCTGGATGTCCCACACGGTGCCCCTCTGCGAGTCCTTAGGGCTCGAGGTGCCGGCCCACTACGACGAAGAGCAGGAGAGGTACGTCATCGACGCCCCGTTCCCGGCGCAGTTCGACGCCGAGGAGAAGCGGTGGAAGTTCGAGGAGGGTGAGATCTCCTGGGAGGACGTGCTGGCCCGCTGGAAGGCGCGCGGCCCCAAGAACGAGGAGTACGTCGAACACCTCCAGCGGGGCTACAAGGAACTCTACGCCAACGGGAAGGGCTAG
>JADDPU010000314.1 GCA_016781725.1 Rubrobacter sp.
AGCACGACGGTGACCAGCGCAACTTTCACCCAAGGCTTCAAGGTTGCTCCTGTATTCGAATTGTTACTAACACCGGAAGATGACAGGTCCTGCCGGCTGGCGCATCCCCCGAATGCAGTATTTTTGCCGTTGCTTGGAGGCTACAAGCGGACGACGAACTCGGCGGAAGACCCTTATCCGCGCGCTTCCGTGGATAAGGGTGGAAGGCAGGACCGGGTTTAGCGCCCCAGCCCCTCGTAGTAGACCGTCTTCAGGAAACCGTCACTTCGTGCGGCGTCGAGAACCCTGAGGTGCCCTCGGCACCTATGGCAGTAGCCGTTAGCTCCTGACCCACAGCTACCTTATTGGGGGAAGAGGCTAACACTGCTCGGAAACCACGCGGGTTTGATGCCGGACGGACAACCGGAGGGACCCGGAGCGTACGGGTTCCTTGAGGTTGGAGTCCTCATCCCACCCGACGGGTTACTCGAAGTCGGTGGAGATGTTATAAGTACTCGTCAAATGGAGCTTTCATCGATATGAAGGTAATAGCTGACCGGATCGTCACGCTCGGCTTCGGGAAGTACGTCAGGGCGGACAAGATCATCGCCCTCGTCCCGATAGAGGAAGACCGCGGGAGCGGCCGGCGCACGCTCGTCTATGTGGACGGCTTGCCTGAGCCCCTCGTGGCGGGACGGACGGAGGGCACTATCCTGCGGGACATGGTCGGCGCCGAGAGCGGTACCGCCGAGCTGCTGCGCGAGCTGCAGCTCCAGATCGGGCAGGTCCGTCCGCTGCTTAAAACCTCCATCCGCTCGGAGGCTGGCCTCGACCTGGACGAGCTCTCGCGCCGTATAACGGACCTCACCGGGGAGCAGGCATCACCACGGATGTTCTGAAGGCCGGCTTCTACGACAGGGACCCCAGGCAGGTAGCACTGGACCTTCTCGGCTGCATTCTCTCGCACGACGCACCGGAAGGAAGGACAGCCGGCGTCATCGTGGAGACGGAAGCCTACCGCCCCGAAGACCCTGCCTGCCACGCTTACAACGGACCGACGATGCGCAACCGCAACATGTTCGGTCCCCCCGGCATCGCCTACGTCTACCTCTCCTACGGCATCCACAAGCTCCTCAACGTCGTCTGCGAGCCCGAGGGCGTGGGGAGCGCCGTGCTGATCAGGGCTCTCAGGCCCTTCGAGGGTCAGGGCCTTATGGCCAGGCGGCGGGGACGCGCCGCAGACCTCTGCAACGGCCCGGGTCGCCTTACCCAGGCCCTCGGCGTCGACCTGTCCCACGACGGCCACGACCTCACCTCCGGCGCGCTCGTGATCTCGGCCGGAGAGCCGCCCGCGGCACCCATAATCTCGACCACCCGCATAGGCATCTCGCGCGGGACGGACCTGCCGTGGCGCTACCTTATCGAGAACGAGAGGGACGTCTCGGTGCCGCCGAAGATTATCTCGGAGCCGCGCTCGCCGGCCCGGCGC
>JADDPU010000609.1:0-3234 GCA_016781725.1 Rubrobacter sp.
CGCCACAGGGCGCCCCGGACGTCCCTGAGCGTGTTCTCTGCGTGGTCCTCGTCCAGGGTCCAGGCTCGGGCTTCCACGAGGACCACGAGTGCGCGGGCGGCCCCGGCGGCCAGGTGCACGGCCGCCGCAGCGAGGGGCTCGCCGTCTTCCGGGAGCCCAGAGAGGTTGCAGGCGGCGAGGGTCGCCAGGTCGGCGCAAGCGAGGGCTGCCTCGACCAAGTCGTCGTCTTCCCCGGCGGGAGAGGCGAGGGCGTCTAGCCCGCGCTCCAGGTCAAGCGCCAGGTCACTTACGACCCCTAGGGTCAGAGAGTCAACAGAACCCGTCCGGCAAGACTCGACGAGTAAGCCGGCCGCCAGGGCTCCGGCGGCCGCTGGGGTACGGTTTCGGCGGACCATAGCGGGAGATTCTATCCCACGGGGGCTAGACCGGGTCTATGCGGCGGTAATGGGCGATGGCGAACATGAAGACGCCGTAGAGCAGTAAGCCCGCGGCGATCGCGCCGAGCATGTAGGAGCCTAGAGGTTGTCGCTGCAGGCTCTCGAGGGCCGCGCCGAGGCTTCGGGTCTCGCTCGGGTCGGACTGGTAAGCGGCGAGAAGCACGAAGGCCCCGGCCAGGCCGATGGCCACGGCGCGGGCGGCGGTTCCGACGCGGCCGGCGTAGGTCACCCAGCGTTCCTCCGCGTCGCTCATGAGATCCAGCCTCAAGTCTTCGCGGAACTTCGCCCCGTAGGCCGCGTAGAGCTGGTAGAGGCCGACCCCGATCACGCCGAGCCCGACGAGCGCGACCAGGATCTGGCCGAGTGGGGGCTGGTAGGCCAGGGCGCTCGCCGCCGCGGCGTCCTCCGAGCTGTCCTCAGCACCCAGGATGGACTGGGCCGCCGTAAAGGAGAGGGCGCCGTGGATCACGGCGCTCCCCACGTAGCCAACGCGCCGCAGGAGACCGTGGGCGTCCGAGCCCTTGCCGTCGGCGTCCAGTAACCCCTGCACCAGTTTCCACAGCGCGTAGCAGGCGAGGCCGGCGGCGAGCAGCACCAGCATGACCCCCCCGAAAGGCTGGGCCCCTATGCTCGCCATCGCGCCGGTCGGGTCAGTGGTCTTGCCGCCCACCCCCAAAGCCTCGCGCAGCGCCAGAAAGCCGATGGCGAGGTAGACGACACCCTTCGCCAGGTACCCGAGCCGCGCCAGCCGTCCTACCCACGGGCCCGCGCGGCGGGCCGCGCGCTCGGCGTGCTCCCTGACCTCCTCTTCTCGAAACCCGTCCTGCGCCACGGCTATATCCTTCCCCTCTGTTCTCCCTCGAAACCATACACCACCTCGCTCCGCCCGCCTCGTGGTCGGGAAGACGCGCTCCGGACGAGCCCTCGCCAGAGGGAAGGAGTTCGGCACGTACCCATCCGGCGCGATATATTTAGTCCATGAGGGTTGGGCTGGCCCAGATCAACACCACCGTGGGCGACGTCTGGGGCAACGTCGAGAAGATGGCCGACGCCCTGAAGCGGGCTACCGAATCGGGGGCGGAGCTGGTCGCCTTCCCGGAGCTTGCCATCCCCGGCTACCCGCCCGAGGACCTCCTTATGCGCCCGAGCTTTATACAGGAGAACCTCAGAGCGCTCGAGGAGTTCGCAGGGGGGGTCCCCGAGGGCGTGGTCGCTGCTGCGGGCTTCGTGGACCTTGACGCCGACCTCTACAACGCCTGCGCGGTCGTCTCGGGCGGCGAGGTTCTGCACCGCTACCACAAGCGCTACCTGCCGAACTACGGCGTCTTCGACGAGAACCGCTACTTCCGCGAGGGCTCGGGCGCCCCGATGCTCGACCTGGGTGGCACCCTCGCCGGCATCAGCGTGTGCGAGGACATCTGGTACCCTGGCGGGCCTGCCCGCGAGCAGGCCCTCGGCGGGGCGAGCGTGCTGTTGAACGTCTCGGCCTCTCCTTACCACCGGCGCAAGGGGGCCTTCAGGGAGCGGATGCTCGGCGTGCGGGCGTCAGACTACGGCTGCTACGTCCTCTTCTGCAACCTGGTCGGCGGCCAGGACGAGCTGGTCTTCGACGGGCACTCGGTGGTCTTCGACCCCGAGGGCAAACTCGTGGCCCGCGCCGACCAGTTCAAAGAGGACCTGCTCGTCGTCGACCTCTACCCCGAGCGCTCGCTCGTGCAGCGTCTCCACGACCCGAGGCCCCGCAAGGAGAACCCGGAACGTCCCTTGCAGATAATCGAGGTCCCAGGCTACCAACCCGACGGCGCGAGGCCCGTCGAGGCCAGGGTCGAGCCGTCCCTCTCCGAGGAGGGCGAGGTGCTCGAGGGTCTCGTGCTCGGCCTCGGGGACTACTTCCGCAAGAACGGGTTCTCGCGGGCGGTGCTCGGTCTCTCAGGGGGCATAGACTCCTCCCTGGCCGCGGCGGTGGCGGTCGAGGCATTGGGTCCCCAGAACGTAACCGGGGTGCTCATGCCGAGCCGCTACACCTCGGAGGGCAGCAACACCGACGCCGCGGCACTCGCCAAGAACCTAAGGATAGACACCCAGACCATCCCCATCGGCCCGGCCTTCGACGCCTACAGGGAGATGCTCGAGGACGCCTTCAAGGGGCTGCCCGAGGACGTCACGGAGGAGAACTTGCAGAGCCGCATCAGGGGGAACATCCTGATGGCCCTCAGTAACAAGTTCGGTTGGATCGTCCTCTCCACCGGCAACAAGAGCGAGATGAGCGTGGGGTACTCGACCCTCTACGGCGACTCGGCGGGCGGCTTCGCGGTCATAAAGGACGTGCCCAAGAACCTCGTCTACCGGGTGGCGCGGCACTTCAACGAGCGGAAGGACCGCGAGGTCATCCCCGAGTCCGTGCTAAGCAAAGAGCCGACCGCCGAGCTGCGCGAGAACCAGCGCGACACGGATTCCCTGCCGCCCTACGAGGTCCTCGACCCCATCCTCGAGGCGTATATCGAGGAGGATCAGGGGATAGCGGAGATCGTGGCCTCGGGCTTCGATGAGGACGAGGTGCGGCGCATCGTGCAGCTGGTGGACCGCGCCGAGTACAAGCGCCGCCAGGCCCCGACCGGCATCAAGGTCACAGGGCGCGCCTTCGGCCGCGACCGCCGGATGCCGATCACCAACCGCTACTTCGAGCGCCGCCCCGACCAGGACCCATAGCCTTCCACCGCTGCTTCAAACGTCGGTAGGTCGCGGGTCCGCGGGAGGCCTGCGGGTGCGGAACCTGAGCTGAACCGTGGTCCCGCGG
>JADDPU010000609.1:3353-5509 GCA_016781725.1 Rubrobacter sp.
GGCGTCTGGGAGAGACGGGGCTTATGGTCTCCGAGCTTTGCCTCGGGTGTATGACCTTCGGCCGGGAGACGGACGAGGAGGGCTCCAGAGAGATCGTCGGCCGCTTCCTCGAGGCCGGGGGCAACTTTATAGACACCGCCGACGTCTACTCGACCGGGGTCTCGGAGGAGATCACAGGCCGCGCGATAAGAGAGGTTCGCGACGACGTCGTCCTGGCCACGAAGGTCCGCTTCCCTATGGGGGAAGGCCCGAACGACGTAGGCCTCTCGCGCAAACACGTGACGCGGGGCTGCGAGGAGAGCCTCAGGCGCCTCGGCACCGACTACATAGACCTCTATCAAGTGCACTGTTGGGACGCTGCCGCGCCGCTCGAGGAGACCCTCTCCGCCCTCACGGACCTCGTGCGCTCCGGCAAGGTGCGCTACATCGGCGTCTCGAACTTTACTGCCTGGCAGATCATGAAGAGCGTTTGCGTGAGCGGGGCGAACGGCTTCGAGCGGTTCGTGTGCCTGCAGCCGCAGTACTCCCTCGTAGAGCGCAACGTCGAGTACGAGATCCTGCCAGCCTGCGAGGAGGAGGGCCTGGGCGTCATACCGTGGAGCCCCCTGGGCGGCGGGTTCCTCTCGGGCAAGTACCGGCGCGAGGGGGGACCGCCCGCGGGCACGCGCATCGCCGAGGCCGTGGAGTCGATGGAGGAGTACTGGGACCGGCGGGCGACCGGGCGCAACTGGGCGGTCATAGACGCCGTCGGGGAGATAGCGGAGGCCACCGGCAAGTCCTACGCCCAGATCTCGCTCAACTGGCTCCTCAGGCAGCCGGCGGTGACGGCCCCGATCCTCGGGGTGCGCACCATGGAGCAGCTGGAGGACAACCTCGGGGCCGCCGGCTGGGAGCTCGACGAGGGGCAGGTGCAAAGGCTCTCTGAGGCCGGCGCCCCCGAGGACACCTATCCCCAC
This sequence comes from Rubrobacter sp., assembly GCA_016781725.1. Classification (GTDB taxonomy): domain Bacteria; phylum Actinomycetota; class Rubrobacteria; order Rubrobacterales; family Rubrobacteraceae; genus Rubrobacter_D. The sequence goes on from JADDPU010000609.1 coordinate 4,310, forward strand.
CGCTTTATCCGCAACGCGCAGAGAGTCTAGAGGGTTAGCCACGAATCACCAGCGCGGCGCCGCGCGGGGTACTATCCGGCGCCATGTTAAACTCGTAGCATGGACGCGTACGACTTCGACGTCAGGTTGACGCCGGCGGCCCGCGGGATGCTGCGTCCCGGCGAGGCTCTGGTCCTCGACTGGCACAGGCTGGCCGTCTGCTGCGCCGGGGCCGGGGAGATGAGCCTCTACGCCGCGGACGAGGAGACCCTTCGCGGGCGCAAGGGGCTCGTGCGTATCAAGGGGGAGGACCCGATCTACGCCGCCCGCTCCATCTTCCCGCACCTCGCCGGACGAGAGATAGAGCTCGATGCCCGCAAGACCTTCGGCCTCCGACGCTTCTTCTCCGACCTCCCGGGCGACTTCGGCCTGCGCGCCGTCATGGGCTACTTGCCGGGGCCGCAGAGTAGGACGCGTTAGCCCTGTAGCGTGCTCCGGGGGACTCTCCGGCTACGCCGTACTCGCTCGGTGGGTGCACCAGAAGAAGCGTCCGCCGGCCTCGACGCCGCACTCGCCGCTCTTCGAGCGTCTCGGCGGGGAGATGATGCAGCCTTGTAGGCTGGGCTTCGGGAACCCCGCAGCGTTGTGACGGACATACCCAAACATGGGTCATGGCAGGGTTGCCGCCTGGTTCACGGGGCGGTTCTCCTTGGCCGACGGGGCAGGGCACCACCCCACCTCGAGAGAACGACTGGGGCTCTGACGTAGAGTTCCCCGCCATTCTTGGGCGCCGAGGCTTTCGAGGTCCGGTTCGCCGAGCCTTGGAGAATCTGCCGCGAATCGGAGTGGGGGAGGTGCAGGACGACCGGCGCTAGGTCTCAGTGCTGGTTGGGCCGCCTCGGGCAAGCGAGGACGGCCGATTCGCCGTTTGTCCGTGCCTTGGCGAGGGTAATCATACGACGGAGAGTAGGGTAACCGGGTGAACGATGGGAGAAGGAGATAAAGATGGCCCAATGCGAGGTCTGCGGTAACGAGTACGACAAAGCGTTCGAGGTGACTCTGCCAGGGAGCGGTGCGCGCACCTTCGACAGTTTCGAGTGCGCGATCCACGCGCTCGCCCCCACCTGCGAGCACTGCGGGGTCAAGGTGATCGGCCACGGCGTCGAGGCTGGCGGCTCGTTTTACTGCTGCGCCCACTGCGCGAGCATGGCCGGGGCCAGC
>JADDPU010000411.1 GCA_016781725.1 Rubrobacter sp.
CCGACCTCGCCGCGACCCTGCGCACGGTGTCGCGCGTGCTGCGGCCACGAGGTTGGTTCGTGTTCTCCGTAGTGCACCCTGTCCTTCAGACGCCCGGCTCACCCCGATGGGTTCTGGAGGAGGGCGAGATAGTCGGGGTGGAACTCAGGAATTACTTCGCGGAAGGATTCTGGCGTCGGGACAACCCTGAGGGCGTTCGTGGGCGCGTGGGCGCCTACCATCGCACCCTGAGCACCTACGTCAACGCGCTCGCCCGGTCCGGTCTGACCATCGAGCGTTTCTTGGAACCGAGGGCGGCCGGGCGTTTCGCCGAGACCGCGCCTGTTTACGTGGATGTACCGGTCGCTCTCGTTGGGCGCTGCGGGAAACCGGCGGACGGAGAGCGGTAATATAGCACCGCACACCGACCACGAGGTCCCACCCCAGATGACCCGTCAGATAACCATCCGCTACAGAGGCTTCCGAAGATGCCCCAACTGCGAGGGGCGGGGCGACGACGGCTCGGCCTGGCGGCCCTTCGAGTGCCGCCGCTGCCGGGGCCGCGGCAAACTGGTGACCAACGTCGAGGTCGAGGACTCGGTCGAAGGCTTGTTGCCGCGCTCGCGCTACGATTTCAACGCTTTAGGCGAGGTCTTCCTGCTTGACTTCGACGAGGAGGTCGAGGTGATCGGGCCTAAAGATCCCTGGGGTTGACTTGGGCCATCGTGCGCAAACCCTGGGCGAGGGCGGCGGAGATCCCGACCCCAAGCACGTCGTACGTGGTCCAGAAGGCGTAGTCCGGACGCCGCACGCCGCCGAACTTGTCAGCGTACCCGCCCGGATCTTCGAGGGCGGCCCACCAGTAGGAGGCGGGGAAGAGCGCCCACTCTAACGTCGTGGCCGCCAGGGCCATCGCTATGGCGGCCAGAACCCCGGGCCAGCCGCCCCGGAAGGCGAGCAGGACGCCGAGCGCCACGTAGACGAAGAGGCGCGTCGCCTGTATCAGAGGCTCCCGCCCGAGGCCCTCGTAGGCGCTCCTGTAGGAGAAGACCTCGGCCCCGAACCCGAAGAGGGCGGCGGCGAAGGTGCAGCCAGCCGTGAGGGCTACCAGGGATGCCGTACTTCGCTCCATCCCCTGGATTATATGGGGCGCGCTAGCGGAGCGCCGCGAGCACTGCCTTTGCGGTGAGGCGGTCTTTGAAGGGGATGACGCCCCCCTCTACCGCCTCGTCGAGGGCCTCCCGGGAGGCGCCGAGCCTCTCTGAGGCGGCGACGAGCACGCGGTGTCCTCGCTCACCCGCCTCCCTTAGCAATGCTACCCGCTCCACGAGGTTGCGCTCGGACCAGAAGCCCAGTATCTCCAGGTACACAACCTCCTCCCCGGCCCGGCGCAGGGTAAAGTCGGGGACTAGCGCCGCCTTTCTCCTGGGGAACGAGAGCACGCCACCCCCCGGCTCCAGCTCCCAGCCTTCGGTGTCCTTCGCGCGCTCCCAGGCGCGGACCAGGGCGGCCCGCACGTCGTCGGCGTCGCGCTCGCCCTTCGGACCGAGGTAATGGCTCTCCAGGCCGCTACTCTCCGAGTCGAGCTCCAGCACGGCGTCGCGGCCCCGCCACTCGACCTCGGCCGAGAGCCTCCAGGGTGAGGTGAGGAGCAGGCCGGGGAGGAACTTGGCCAGGCGCAGCCCGTACTTGCGGGTGCCGCCGAAGATGGAGAGTGGCCCGTCCAGGCGGAGGCGGTATCCGGCTCCGTCCTCGAGGGGTTCTAGCTCGTGGATCAGGCCCAGCAGCTTCACGTAGTGGAAGACGAGCCTGGCGTCGGCCCCCGCCCCGAGCTCAACGGCGAGCTCCCTGGCCGCGTAGAGCACGCCCTGTACCTGGGCCACGTTGTAGCGGCGGAGCAGCTCCTCGGGCGAGGGACGGTCGAACTCCTGGAGGAGCTGGGCTCCCTGGCGGTCGGCGTACATCAGGTCGGCTGGTGCCTCGACCCCGGTCTCGGCGGAGACCTGCGAGAGCACGTCCTGGCGCGTCGGGAGCTCGAGCAGGCCGGGCTCCGCGGCCGGCGGTTCGGGGAGGGCCGAGGCGAGCTCGAAGATGCGGGTGCGGATGGTGTACGGGTCGGCTTCGGTGGGGGATACCCAGCTCGCCCGCTCTTCGAGGAGCTTAGAGAGGGCGCGCACGATCCTGAACCCGCGCCTGGGGTCGAGGCCGGGACCCAGCTCCTCCTCGCGGGCCGCAAGGTCGGCCTCCAGGCCGGAGCGCGGGCTGCCGACGTGGGCGGCGTAGAGCCCGCAGAGCTCCGCGGCGACTTCCGCGGCGCGCCGATCGTCGGGGGAGAGCCTGTGGGGCACGAGCCTGCCGCGGTTCAGGCGGGCCATGACGTGCTCGCCGCGCAGCACTAGCTAAAGCCCTCCTTCCGGCGGCGGGCAGTGTGTTCCTCGCCCGTCTGGGTTGTGACTAGCTCGTAGAGGATGGCCCGCTTGCCGCCCTTGGGGCGCAGGATGCGCCCCAGGCGTTGCACGTACTCGCGGCGCGAGGCGCTGCCGGCCAGGATAATGGCGACCCCTGCGTCGGGGACGTCCACGCCCTCGTTCAGGACGTCCGAGGCGATCACGGCCCGGTAGCGCCCCTCGCGGAAGCGGTCGAGGATCTCCTTTCGTTCCCGGGCCGGCGTCTCGTAGGTCACGCCGGGGATCAGGAACCTGCCAGAGAGCGAGTACACCTCCTCGACGCTCTTGGCGAAGACTATGACGCGGTCGTCCCAGTGCCTCCTCAGGAGGGTCTCGAGTGTCGCGCCCTTCCTCATGGCGCCCTCCCGGATCTCGCGCCGCCTTCTTGCGGCCAGAAGCGCCTCCCTCCCGCCCGAGTGGCTAGTGGAGGCGACCATGATAAAGCGCTGCCAGTCCTCGGGCGAGCGCATGGGCAGGCGGTGTTTCTCCAGAAAGTCCTTGTAGACGGCCTCGGCCTGGGCGTACTCGAAACGCTCGTGGGCCGTGAGCTCGATGGGCATGCGCACCAGGTCGAAGGGGGCGAGGTAGGTCCCGGCGAGGTCATCCGGCGAGCGGCGGTAGACGACGGGCCCGCAGAGATCCGGGAGGAGGTCGTGCCCGCCGTCGGGGCGCTCCGGGGTGGCGGTCAGTCCCAAGGAGTAGGGGGCGAGCAGCATCTTCGGGATTATCGCGTTCTTGGGGGCGGGCAGGTGGTGGACCTCGTCGTAGACCACGAGCGCGAAGCGGTCCCCGTAGCGCTCGGCGTGGATGTAGGCGGAGTCGTAGGTGGTTACGGTGAGGGGTGTTATCTCGTGGTAGCCGCCGCCCAGCAGCCCGACCGTGACCGAGGCGCCGAAGGCGTCCGAGAGCACCGAGTACCACTGCTTTAACAGGGCCAGGGTTGGCACGACGACGAGCGTACTCCTCCCCACGCGCTCCATCGCGCTCACCGCCACCGCCGTCTTTCCGGCGCCGGTCGGCAGGACCACCACACCCCGCAGCCCCGGAGGACCCTGCCGCCAGGCGGCGAGGGCCTCCCGCTGGTAGGGACGCGGCTCCAGCGCGACGCGCGACTCGAGCGGGAGCTTGCCGAAGGCGGAGGCCCGGTCCTCGTGTGGGATCTCCGCCGCCCGCAGCCACAGCACGGTCTCGCGGTAGGCGCTCGCGGGGGCCCGCCACTGGTGGGTGCGCCCGTCCCACACGAAGGATTCGGGCAGGTCCGGGCGGGACGCCCCGGTCGCGACGAGGGTGCCGGATTCGTAGAATAGCTCGATCACGCCCCACAAGCATAACCGAGACGCCGACCACTCTCAGCGGTAAACTGGCCCGACCGTGGTCGGAGCGGACTTGAGACGGGTAAGGAGACGGGCCCTGCCGCCGTCGGCCGCGCGGAACCCCCTGCGCGCTGCGCTCTCGCTGCTGGCCCTGCTCGCGGTCCTTGCAGGCTGCGCCGCGGCTCCCGGGGAAGGTTCCGAGGGGGGTGGCCGGGACGGGAGCGCCCCCGACGGGCGGGGGATTGGGGAGAGGGAGGAGGGGTCCGCTTTGGAGGAGATGAGCCTCGGGGAGATGGTCGGGCAGATGTTCGTCGTCGGCGTCGGGGGGACCGAGCCCGACTACTACATCGAGAAGATGGTACGCGAGCGGAACATCGGCGGGGTGATCCTCTTCGGCCACAACATGCGCAGCAAGGGGCAGGTCCGCTCCTTTACCCGCTCGCTCCAGGAGCTATCCCTGCGGACCGAGCCTGCGGTGCCGCTGTTCATCGCCGTCGACCAGGAGGGTGGAGAGATCTCCTCGGCCCCCTGGGTGGCGCCGCAGCCCTCGGCAGCCCGGATCGGCCGCCGCGGCGACCCGGCGAGGGCCCGGGCCGTCGCCGGGGAGATGGGCCGCCAGCTACTCGAGGCAGGCGTCAACACCGACCTCGCCCCGGTGGTGGACACGGGTTTCGGGGCCGCCATCGGCGCCCGGTCCTACGGGGAGGACCCCGAGCTGGTGGCCGGTATGGGGGCCGCGGCCGTCGAGGGCTTCGAGGCGGCCGGAATCGTCTCGGCCGCCAAGCACTTCCCCAACCACGGGCCCGCGACCTCGGACTCGCACGTGAGCCTGCCGGTAATCCGGCACGACGCGGCGACCGTGAGGTCCTACGATCTGCCACCGTTTCGGGCCGCCGTAGAGGCGGGGGTGCCGATGGTGATGGTAGGGCACCTCATCTACCCCGCCATAGACCCGGAGAGGCCGGCGAGCCTCTCGGCTGCTGCCATAAGCATGCTTCGAGAGGAGCTCGGTTTCGAGGGGGTGGTAGTCACTGACGATCTGGCGATGGCAGGGGCGAGCGGGGGAGGGCCCCCGGCGCCGGCCGCGGTCAGGGCCGTCAAGGCCGGGGCCGACCTCCTCATAGTCACCAGCCCACCCCAGGAGCAGGCCGACGCCTACGACGCGGTAGTGGCGGCTGTCGAGTCCGGGGAGATACCTCGCGAGCGGATCGTGGAGTCCGTCGGGCGGGTGCTCGGGGTCAAGAAAAGATACGACTTGCGCGGGGCGGGCCAGCTTTAGGTAGAATAGGGCCAGGTGTAGGGGTGAAAGCAGCCGAGAAGGGCCAAAGGACGACGCGGGCGTCCTGCTTTCGGGCAAACAGAAGGAGGAGGATCGATGGCCGAAGTAACCCTTGAGGACGTAACCAAGGTCTACGGCGAGGACGTGGTCGCCGTCAAGGGGATGAACCTGGATATCCCCGACGGCGAGTTCGTTGTTTTCGTAGGACCGTCGGGTTGCGGAAAGTCCACGGCGCTCAGGATGATCGCGGGCCTCGAGGACATAAGCGGGGGCAAGGTCTTTATCGGGGACCAGGTCGTCAACGACCTGCCGCCGCGGCAGCGCGACATAGCGATGGTCTTCCAGAACTACGCCCTCTACCCGCACATGAACGTGCGGGAGAACATGGGCTTCGCCCTCAAGCTCAGGAAGATGGACAAGTCCGAGATCTCGCGCCGGGTGGAGGAGGCCGCGAGGATCCTCTCGATCGAGCACTTCCTCGACAGGAAGCCCAAGGCGCTCTCCGGCGGCCA
>JADDPU010000470.1 GCA_016781725.1 Rubrobacter sp.
TCGAACTCCTCGCCACCCTCCAGATGCGCCGCGAGCCTCTCGGAGAACTCTTCCCGGTCTTCCGGCCTGATCAGCTCGAGGAAGGCGTCGAGCGTCGGCGTGAAGGCCTGAGGCGAGAGGCCCAAGATCTGGAAGAGGCGGTCGTTCCAGAAGATGTCGCCCTCCATGAGGTCCCAGTCGTAGATGCCGTCGTTGGACCCCTCGACAACCAGGCTGTAACGCTCCTCGCTCTCTTTGAGCTCGGCGGTACGCTCCTCGACGCGCCTCTCCAGGCTCTCGTTGAGGAGCCGGATCTCCTCCTCGGCCTCCTTGCGCTCGGTGATGTCCTGCATCTGGGCGATCAGGTAGAGCGGCCCCTCGGGACCCCTCACGGCCGAGACGCTCAGCGACACCCAGACCGGGTGGCCTTGGGCGTGGAGGTAGCGCTTCTCCAGCTGGTAGCCCTCTACCCTACCCTCCAGTAGCTCCTTCACCCGGCCCACGCTTAGGTCGAGGTCCTCGGGGTGGGTGATGTCCTCGAACCTCAGGCGGAGCAGCTCCTCCTCCGGGTAGCCGAGCATCTCGCACAGCGAGCGGTTGACCTGGGTAAAGCGCCCGTCGAGGTCGTAGAGGGCCATGCCGATGGCGGCGTCGTCGAAGGCGCTGCGGAAGAGCCCCTCGGCCTCGCGCAGCTGCCTCTCTGCCCGCTTACGCTCGGTGACGTCCACGAGGGTCTGCACCGCCCCGGCGTACGAGCCCTCGGCGTCGTAGATCGGAGACCCGGTGGCGGAGAGTATCTTCTCGGTCCCGTCGGCGGCGGTGGCGGTGACCTCGTAGGACGAGCTCACGCCCGCGCGGCGCAGCTCCCTCTGCCTCAGCGCTTTCTCCCTCTCCTCCGCCTCGAGGAAGTCGAAGAAGGATCTGCCGATCATCTCTTCTTGGGTGAGGCCCAGGATCTCCGCGTAAGCCTCGTTGCAATAGTTGACGAGCCCGCCCTCAGGGTCGATAAAGGCGATCCCCTCCTGGACGGTCTCCACGAGGGTGCGGTACCTCTCCTCGCTCTCCTTGAGGTTCTCCTCGGCCCTCCTGCGCTCGGTGATGTCGCGCACGATGCCGGTGAAGAGGATGTCGTCCTCCGCACGCATCTCCCCGAGGGAGAGGTCGAGCGGGAACTCGGTACCGTCCTTGCGCAAGCCCGCAAGCTCGACCGCGCCTTTACCCACGACGTGCGCCTCGCCGCCTTCCACGTAGCGCCTGAAGCCCGCCTCGTGCGGTCCCCGGAACCGCTCGGGCATGAGCATCCTCAAGGGCCTGCCGACGACCTCCCCGGCCGCGTAGCCGAAGATTTGCTCGGCGCCGGGGTTGAAGGAGCGGACCAGACCGTCTTTGGTCATGGTTATGATCCCGTTTGGGGTCGTCTCTACTATGGCCCTGGTGAGGGCCTCACTCTTTTGCAGTTCTTGTTCGGCCCGCTTGCGCTCGGT
>JADDPU010000106.1 GCA_016781725.1 Rubrobacter sp.
GGTCCTCCGGCGGCACCCGGCGTGGGCTGGCCGACCGCTGGCCCGTCTACCGGCTGCCCCGGCGCGTCGTCGGCGGGCGCGGTAGACGCCGGGACGGCCGCCGCAGCCGACGGGCTCGCTGTCGCGCTCGCCGCGGGGGCTGTGGCCGCCGAAGAAGCGCTCGCTGACGCGGAGGCCGCAGGGATGCTCGACGCCGCGGCCGAAGCGCTGGCGGACGCGGTGATCGAGGCCGGCAACGTGACCGCTACGTCGGCGGTGTCCTCCGGGGGAGTATCGTCTTGGACGTCCTGATCCTTCTTCTCTCCCTGCCCTTTTTCCCCTCCCCGGTCTCTCTCGTCTTCTTGCTTGTCCTCGTCGCCGCCGTTGTCCGGCGATTTGGCTCGTTGCGCGGCCCGGCTATCGGCGTTCCCGGTGTCTTGCGCCTCGCCGGAGAAGGCTATCCGGGAGGGGGCCTCGGAGGTTGCGGGTTCGCGTAGCTGTGAGACCGCCGGGTAACCGCCATCCCCGAAGATAGCCCCGAGGACGACCGCGAGGACGAGGATCAAGACCGCCCCGAAGCCCAGATGCAGGCGAGAACCGTACCGGGGGGCCGTCGCCGGAGCGGGGTCCTCGACCGCGTCTCGACCCTCGACTGCAGGGGAGCCGCCAAGAAGGGCTGCCAGGAAGCCGCCGCGCCGGCTTCGCGTACTCTCTTCGGGCTCGGGGTCTCGCGCTTCTGGCGGGGGTGCCTGCCGGTTCTTGAGCTCCCGGACCATCGCCTCACCGTCGAGCCCGAGGTAGTCGGCGTAGGTCTTGAGAGAGCCCAGGACGTAGACCGCGGGCAGCACTTCGAAGTTCTCGCGCTCGAGGTCGCGAAGGTACTTGGCCCGGATCTTGGTAGCCTCCTCGACCTGCCAGAGGGAGAGACCCAGCTCCGCGCGGGCCCGCTCCAGCGTCCGGCCTATCTCTTGATTTGTATGCGAATTGCCTCTCTCGCCGCTCATGCTCACCCGGGCCTGTCAGGTTCTACTCGCGCGGGGGTATCGACACCGCGACTCGGATAGTGATGCCCGCATCATAACCCGAAGCGCGCCGTTGCACACCCCGAACCGCCGATTTATTTTCGGTGGGATCGCGGCGTCCTACTCGACGATGGGCTGGGCCAGGATCCAGAGGCTCGAGACCGTGTAGAGGACCATGAGGACGAGCATCGGGATCTGGCTCCACAGCGCGCGACGCGGGTCGCGCAGGAGGCGGAGCGAGATCCGGTGCGCCAGGTACACGGTATCGGGCCGCAGCAAAAAGAACAGCCCGCCCAGGACGCACACGATTACGGCGATCGAGATCAAATTCCTGGCCAACCATACCCTCTCTCGGCTCGACGCTCTCGCGGCGGTCGTATTGTAAGCGCCGGGTCGGTGCGCCGGCCCTCTCTCAACCCTCCTTGCGCCGTCTGGCGACGTACCGCATGAGGCCGTCGGTGAGCATGGCGTAGGTGCCGGCGAGGTCGTAGTGCTCGGACTCCCCGGGTCCGGCGCCCTCGGCGATCATCTCGGCGTCGCCCTTGACCTTTAGTTGCTCGGAGATCTCCTCGCGCTCGGCCCCCTCGTCCATCTGCCCCTCGACGAAGAGCAGCCAGTCCTGCAGGCGCTGCTCGAGCTCGCCGAGGTGGCGCCCCACGTCGTCGAACCTCCCGAAGTGGGTAGGCCAGAGGCTCGCCGGTCCCATCCGCCTGATAGCGTTTATGCTCTGCATCCACGCCTCGACGTCTATCTCGGGGGGCGGCGTCGGCGGGCGCACGTAGGACTGTCCCGGCAGCCTGATCCCCGCCACGTCCCCTGCGAAGAGCGCCCCCGAGTCCGGCTCGAGGTAGGCGAGATGGTGGTAGGCGTGGCCCGGTGTGTCGTGAGCAACGAGCGAGCCCCCGGCCGCCCCGGTCTCTTCGCCGTCCCCGAGGACCTTCAGCCGGTCCTCGGGGACGGGGCGCACCTCGCCCCAGAGCTCGTCCATCCTCTCGCCGTAGATGCGGGTGGCGCTCTTGAGAAGCTTCGAGGGGTCGGCCAGGTGCGGGTAACCGATCTCGTGCACGTAGAAGGTAGCGTTGGGCAGCAACCCGGCCAGGTGCCCCGAGGCCCCCGCGTGGTCGAGGTGGATGTGCGTCAAAAAGACCCCGCGCACGTCCTCCGGGGAGACGCCGTTCTCCTCGAGACCCCTCGTGAGACGGTCGAGGCAGGTCGTGGGCCCGGTCTCTACGAGGGCCGCGCCCTCCTCGCCGAGCAGCAGGAAGGAGGCTATGACCTGCTCTGTGCCCATAAAGTTCAGGTCTATCGTCTCGATCTTCAACCCGCGCCCTCCCCGTCCGCTCGTCCGACGCGGAGATTATACAGACCCCGTTTGTTAGACTTCCGGCGCGCCTCGGAGAAGGAAAACCCCTGGGAAAGGACTCTGTTTTGGATCTCAACCTCATGCGCGAGCTGTCGGTCAAGACGGAATCGAAGATCGTGCTGCTCGTCGTGGACGGCCTCGGCGGGCTGCCGATGGACCCCTACGGCCGGACCGAGCTCGAGGCCGCCTCAACCCCCAACCTCGACGCCCTCGCCGCCCGCTCGGACCTAGGCCTCTCCCGCCCCGTCGCCGCAGGGGTTAGCCCGGGGAGCGGGCCTGGCCACCTAGGCCTCTTCGGCTACGACCCCTTGCGCTTCCGGGTCGGCCGCGGCGTCCTCAGCGCTTTAGGCGTCGGGTTCGACCTCGGCCACAACGATCTCGCCGCCCGCATAAACTTCGCCACCAAAGACGAGGCCGGCAAGATCTCCGACCGGAGGGCAGGCCGTATCCCGACCGAGAAGGGCCAGGAGCTCGTCGAGCTCCTCAACGAGAACCTGAAGCTCGACGGCATCGAGGTCTTCCTCATGCACGAGAAGGAGTACCGCGCCGTCGCCGTGTTCCGCGGCGAGGGGCTCTCGGGGGCGCTGGCTGACTCCGACCCGCAGCGCACCGGCCTCGACCCGCTCCCCGTCGAGCCGACCGAAGACTCGCAGGAGGCACAGAAGAGTGCAAGAATCGCCAACGCCTTCGTGGAGCGGGCCGACGAGATCCTGCACGATGAGCACCCCGCCAACACCGTCCTGGTGCGCGGCTTCGGCAAGCACCCGGCGCTCCCCTCCTTCGAGGAGACCTACGGGCTCGACGCCGCGGCCATCGCGAGCTACCCGATGTACAAGGGCCTCGCCCGCCTCGCCGGCATGCAGCTCCTGAAGGAAGGCGAGGGCATCGCCGGCGAGTTCGAGACGCTAAGGGCGGGTTGGAACGACCACGACTTTTTCTTCCTCCACGTCAAGCCCACCGACGCCGCGGGCGAGGACGGGGACTTCGAGCGCAAGGCCTCGGTGATAGAGGAGGTCGACGCCCAGATACCCGGCCTCCTCGACCTCGGTCCCGACGCTGTGGCCATCACCGGCGACCACGCGACCCCGGCCAAGATGAAGAGCCACTCCTGGCACGGGGTGCCGGTCCTGATCCACTCCCCCTACACGCTGCCGACCGCGGAGGGCTTCGGGGAGCGCGCGTGCGCTGGTGGCTCGCTCGGGGTGTTCCCGGCCGAGGAGATCATGGGCTACCTCATGGGCCACGCCCTCAAGCTCAACCGCTTCGGCGCCTGAGGGTCGAGATAGAGACCCGAAGAGAGGGGCTCGCCGCGCTGGAGCGCGAGGTAGTCTCCTGCCGCCGCTGTCCGCGCCTGGTGGAGTGGCGCGAGAGGGTGGCCCGCGAGAAGAGGGCAGCCTACGCGCAGGAGACCTACTGGGGACGTCCGGTCGCCGGCTTCGGCGACCCGGAGGCCCGGATCGTCGTCTTCGGCCTCGCCCCGGCCGCCCACGGGGCCAACAGGACCGGCCGCTTCTTTACCGGCGACCGCTCCGGCGACTTTCTCTTCGCAGCCCTCCACCGCGCGGGGTTCGCCAGTAAGCCGGTCTCGCGTCACCGGGAGGACGGCCTCCGCCTCTCTGGGCTCTGGATCACGGCCGCCGTCCGCTGCGCCCCGCCACAGAACAGACCAACCCCCGCCGAACGCGACGCCTGCCTACCCTACTCCGCCCGCGAGCTAGGACTCCTGAACGCCAGGGTCTTGGTCTGCCTCGGCGCCTTCGCCTGGGACGCGGCCCTGCGCCTGCTTCAGATAAGGCCCAAGCCGAAGTTCGGCCACGGGGCGGAGGTGGCATCGGGCGGCCCCGTGCTCCTCGGTTGCTACCATCCCTCGCAGCAGAACACCTTCACCGGCGTCCTGAAGCCCCAGATGCTCGACGCCGTTCTCCTGCGGGCGAAGGAGCTGGCCGGATAAGGGCTTGGCAGAAGGCGTCGATCCCTTCGGATAGAATGGGTGCCCGTGGGTCAACGTAAACCCGTAAAAACCTCGGCGACCGCGCGGGTGGCGATACTGCTCCTCGCGGCCCTGCTCTTCGCCGGGGCCTGCTCCGACGACCAGCCAGGCAACCCGGGCGACGAGACCGACGCTCCTACCGGGCAGGCGGTAAGGGGAGGCACGACCCAATCTCCTGAGGGCGGGCAGGAGAGCACCGGGGACACGCCGCCCCCCGAGGTCACCCTCGGCCGGAACCCTGACAGGAGGCCCGAGGTCGTGATCCGCCTGGAAGGCGACCCCAAGACTACCTTCACGGGCCTGTGCTCGGTGGGAGGCGCGCGGAGCGTCCTGAGCGGCCGGGTCCCCAAGCGCTTCACCTTCGACCTCTCGGGAAGGCGGCTGGAGTGCCGCATCGAGAAGCGGGATGCCGGCGAGGGCGACCTCAAGGTCGTCCTGATCGCCGGGGACACCACCAGATCCGTCCAGCAGACGAACGCGCCCGGCGGGGTCGTGAACCTGACGTACGAAAGTGGGTAGGCGGCCGGCCTCGGGGAGAGCCTCCGGCCGCCCCGTCTTAGAGATGGGTCCGCGGGTAGCAGGGCGAGACAGAACACCGGGCGAAGGCGCCCGCGACGGGCCGGTACCCGAAGCCTGTCGGCCGAAAGGAGGCACATGAACCGAGAAGATGCCTGGAATCTGATGTCCGAGTGGACCGAGAGCGACTCCCTGCGCAAGCACATGCTCGCCGTCGAGGCCGCCATGCGCGCCTACGCCCGCCGCTTCGGCGAGGACGAGGAGAAGTGGGGCATAACCGGCCTGTTGCACGACATGGACTACGAGAAGCACCCAACCCCCGCCGAGCACCCGATGGTGGGCGTCAGGGAGCTCGAGAGACGGGGCTACCCGGACGACGTGCTCCACGCCATAAAGGGTCACGCCGACTACCTCGACGTGCCCCGCGACAACCTCATGTCCAAGACCCTCTACGCCGTGGACGAGCTCTCGGGCTTTATAGTCGCCGTCGCCCTCATGCGTCCCGAGGGGCTAGAGAACATGAAGGCCAAGAGCGTGCGCAAGAAGATGAAGCAGAGCTCCTTCGCCGCCGCCGTCAACAGGGAGG
>JADDPU010000239.1 GCA_016781725.1 Rubrobacter sp.
ATAGGGTTATACGAAATCCTGCATCCGACCTTCCGAGAATTCCATACTTCCACGCACTCCTCGGGTAAAATAAGGAGTCGCTAGTCCGTCCGCTCCTCCTTGGAGACTATCTCGGGGCGGAGCCACAAGGAGACGTGCTTGGGCTGCACCGTTCCTTGTACCACCCCCACCAGCGCGTCGCCCAAGACATCCAGGTCCGTCTCCTCTCGCAACCTCGCTGAGAAGGCTTCCAGCGTCTTTACAGCGTCGTACTTGCGCCTGTAGAAGCGCCGATCCACGACTCCCTGCACCCTCCTACGCAGCGGGTTGAACAGGGCGGCTATGACCAGGGTGGAGATCACTATGGCGAGTTGGGGCTGCTTCTCCTGGCCGGTGAGCGCTCGGAAGATCGCCTGGGTCGTGGCCACGCCGCCCAGGTAGACCAAGGCCAACGTCACCGTCAAAGCGCCGTAGACGAGGGTGCGGTTGATGATGAGGTCTACGTCATAGAGCCTGTAGCGCAGGACGGCCACACCCACGGCTATCGGTAGGCCGATGAGGGAAGCAAACAGCAGGAGTTGAGCGGTTTTCAAGAACCCCGGCGTGTCCGTGGACGGGTCGCCGCTAAAGGCGTACGCGGCGCCCACGCCGACCACGCCAACAGCCACGAGGGCGGCCGCGAAGGCGAACCACTTGAGCTGCTGGCGTTCCACGCCCAGAGCACGGCGGAAGCGGACGACCACGGAGGCTGCCGAAAGCACGACGCTCCCCAGGAGTAGCACCCAGCCAGCGCCGTTCGCGATACCCCAGAAGCTACCTCCTAGCATGCCCAGCCCCATGGGGTTTTCGATCTTGGGGTACTCTTCCAACGGACCAGGCGCGAAGCCCAAGGTGAGCCCGATCACGGCGAGCGCCGCCGCAGTGAGCCCCCCGACCGGCCGCCAGCGGCGGGATGGTAACCGCCCGTTCGGGAACACCAGCGGCAAGAACACCAGCGCCTGACCCAAGCCCAGAACCAAGATCCATTGCTGCACCCAGGCCATCCACTCCGTCCCCGGTAGCCTCCCTGAGGGCTCTGCGAGGGAGAACTGGACGTACCCGCCGGCAGAGAACCCAGTCCCCATGGCGAACCCCGCCGTGAGCAAGATCCAGCCGACCCCGTTTTCGGGACGGCGCGTCGCGACGAGTGCTCCCATCGTAGACAGTGCGAACACCAGGGCCGTCGTAACGACAGCTTCGAAGATACTCAAGGCGATTCCGCCTGACGTGGGGGTAGCCAAGTAAAAGAGGACAGCCGGCGCGAACAGCATCACCGAAAGGGCCCCCATCGACCATGCGAGCCATGCGGCGGCGCGGGCGCTCAGCATACTCGCTTCTCGATCCGGTCCTCTTGCCTCTTCCGACACGCACCCACTCTACAAGATCACCGTCCCCCAGTCGTTACCGCTACCGTTACGAGGAAAACGATCCGCGATGAAC
>JADDPU010000434.1 GCA_016781725.1 Rubrobacter sp.
CCGCCTCAATACTTAGGGAGCTATTGTCGCGCGGGGTGGGGGCTGCCGTTCTTCCCCGCCCCGCTACGGAAAGGGAAGGGGAATGAGAAAGACGATTCTACTGCTGGCGTCTATGGCCTTGGCTCTGCTGTTCGCCAGCGGAGCGCTCCTTGTGGGCGTTCAGGGGCAGGCGCGGGCACTCGCGTCCCGTCCGCCCGATGCGGTCCTGAAGCAGGAAAATAGGGTCCTTCAGGACGGACGTTTGATCTCGTACTGCTGGATCGACAGGTGTGTCGACGGCTTCTCCAGATACCCTTCGGCCGTTGCGGTCGACCCGGGCAATAGGCTCCACATCCGGCTCTCCGAAAACCGGCGTCCGGACCGCTTCTCGCTTATGGGTAGCCAGTCCCCGGATGGAAGGTCGCGGCGGATCGATACCACCCTCAGGCGGGTGGAGCGAGCCGGCAAGACGGTGGCGTGGGACGTCTACTTCCGAGTGGACCGCCCGGACCGCCACTACTACCTGGGCGCCTTCGGGGTCTGGAGCGACAAAGGGGGCAGGGTACACGGTGACGCCTACTGGCAGTTCCACGTCAAGACGACGCCCTGAGCAGAACCAGCAGGCGCCCTTCCATGCACTCCGGTAGATCCAGCGCGTGAGCCGCACAAAAGGTCCCGATCGAGGCGCGGCGCTAAGACGGGTGCGCGGCGTGATCGAGCGCCTGGCCCGTGACGGCACCGCCGTCGCGCGTTCGGACGGCACGCTCCATAGCATCTTCCCGGTCGCGGCGAGTGTTGCCGAGGGCGAGGCGCTGCGGGAGTGGGTCTTACGCGAGGGGGCGACGCAAACTATCGAGATCGGCCTCGGCTACGCCATCTCGGCGCTGCACGTTTGCGAGGGTTTGCTCGGGAGCGCCGGCCCGACGGCACGACACGTCGCCATCGACCCCTACCAGGCGACGAGGTTCTCGAACTGCGGTCTGCAGTTTCTCGACGAGGCGGGGGTCGCGGGGCTGGTGGAACACCGCGCGGAGGAGTCCCAGATCGCGCTGCCGCGGCTCCTCGGCGAAGACCGCAGCTTCCACCTGGCGTTCGTCGACGGTAACCACCGCTTCGACGGGGTCTTCCTCGACCTGGTCTTCCTCGGGCGGCTCGTACGCGCGGGAGGGATCGTGTTCGTCGACGACTACCAGTTGCCGGCGGTCGCGCGGGCGGCGTCGTTTTTTGTGACGAACCTGGGCTGGACGCTCGAGGAGGTCTCGCCCGCGGACGATTTCCACCAGTGGGCCGTCCTTCGCACCTCCGCCGTCCCGGATACGCGACCGTTCGACCACTACGTCGACTTCTGATTCATGCCCCGGCGGGACCCCCGGTGCAGGTGCGCGGTAAGGGAGGCCGTCGTTTAGGGAAGATACGATGTTAATAAGTGGAGGAGCGAGTAGCCGGGAGGTGGGATGCCGAAGATCG
>JADDPU010000131.1 GCA_016781725.1 Rubrobacter sp.
AGCCTCTCGATAGCCGAGAGCACCTTCCCCACCAAGTCCAACCCCGCACGGGCTTCCATGTCCACCGGCGCGTACCCGGAAACGCACGGCAACGCCGCCTACTATTTCGATAAGAGGTCCAACAGAGCCACGGGCCAGACCCGTTTCCTGGCCGCCGAGACCATCTCCGAGGCTCTGGCCGCCGAGGGCAAGACGACCGCGGCCGTCCAATGGTATATGGTCCAGGATCACGGCACCTCCTACGGAGATCCCGAGCACCTCTACGTCGAGCCCGGCGGGCTGTTCGAGCAGCGGGTGGACGCGGCCATCGAGATCCTCAACCAGAGGCCCGTAGACTCCGGCGGCAAGATGGTAGCGGTGCCGAAGATCCCCGACTTCCTCGCCGTCTACGGGGTGGATCTCGACGCCTTCGGCCACGCGGAGGGCGCCGAGGGGCCCAACATCGGGCCGCTGCTCGCCGAGCTCGACCGACAGCTCGGCAGGCTCGTCCAGGCGACGAAGGAGGTCGGCATCTACGAGCGGACGACCTTCCTCCTCACCTCAGATCACGGCATGACCACCTGGGATCGCTCCTTGACGGAGAGGCTTGCCGCGACGACCATTCTCGGCCGCCGCCCGGAGATAGTGCCTCCCGGACGCCCGCCTTCGCCCGAGGCCGAGATCATCGTCGTCACGGCCGGTCGGATAGCCGACGTGACCCTGCGAGGCCAGGCGGCTACGCCCCAGGGAAGGGAGGAGGTCAGGACGGTTCTAGAAGGGCTACCCCACATCTCTCGGGTCCTCGACGCCGCAGACCTCCAAGCCTTGCACGCGAGCGACAAGCTCGGTGACTTTGTCCTCGAAGTCGAGGCGCCGTGGGGCTTCGGAGACCAGGAGCCGGAAGCAGGAGCATCGCGGGGCGGTCATGGGAGCACCAGGGAGATGCGGGTACCCTTTCTGATCTCCGGAGCAGGCGTGCGGGTGGGCGCTGTCCCCCGGAACGCCCGGCTAGTCGACGTGGCGCCGACCATCGCCGCCCTGCTGGGCACCCGCCCGCCCGCCGACGCGAAAGGTAGGGCCCTAGTCGAGTCGCTAAGCCTGTGAAGGGTTTACGCATGGATGATCGGCGATGGAGCGCGAAAGCATCGGTTCGGCCCGGCACGAGGCGAGGAGTCTACCGGGCACAGCGTAGATCAGGCATCGGGCCGATGCCTGATCTCGAACGGGTAAGCGTCGACGGTAAGGGGCGCCGCGGTTCTGGATTTTCGGAGCGGGTATCCGCTCCGCTTCTGCCGGGTGGGGCTATCGTGACCGCCCCGTCGACGATGCCGCTGACCCTTCGGGGGCCTGCTAGCATACGGGCGGCGTTTGCCGCGAGAAGGGTTTGAGGGCGGGAGCGTTTCGTTGAGAACCTGGCTGTA
>JADDPU010000233.1 GCA_016781725.1 Rubrobacter sp.
AGGCCCCAGGCCACACTATACGCCAACGTCGCGGTACGGGATGACGACCCTGCGAGGGCATTTGTTTGACAAATTAATGCCGCTTGGCTATCTTGCCCCTTGGGTGTTTGGCGTGGCGGCCTGAAGAGGGCGTGGCGCCGGGCTACGGGAGTGGGAGTGAAGGATAAGGAGGGAAGCAGCGATGGTTGACCGACCGGGTGGGGGGAGCTCTACCGGGAACGCTGGTGGGATGCCAGCCGACGCCCCGGCTATCGATCGAAACATCACCAACAGAACCCTGATCTACTCTTCGGTGGTCTGCTTTTTGGCCTGGGTCTTCTCCGTCTACGACTACACGCTGTTCGGGGCGCTGCTCCCGGTAATCTCCGATGAGTTCGGCTGGTCGACGTCGTTCGGCACCTTTATCTTGACCCTCGTATCGATCGGGACCATCCTCGTGGCGCTCATGGTCGGGCCGATGCTCGACTACCTGGGCCGGAAACCCTCTCTGGTCATCGCCACCGTCGGCGCGGCCATAAGCTCGGGCCTCACTGGCCTGGCTCCTGCGAGCCTGGCCGGGGCCTACATGACCGTGGTGCGGACCTTCTCGGGTCTCGGCTACTCCGAGCAGGCAGTGAACGCCACCTACCTCAACGAGATGTACGGCAACCACCCGCGGCGGGGGTTCATCTACAGCCTCGTGCAGGGAGGCTGGCCGATCGGGGTGTTGCTCGGGGCGGCCCTGTCGGCGGTGCTGTTGCCCGCCATCGGGTGGCGCAACACCTTCCTGGTCGCCACCTTCCCGGCGATCGTGATCGCCATCCTCGCCATCAAGCTTCGGGAGAGCCCGAAGTTCCAGGCCATGAAATACATCAAGAAATTGGAGAAGGAGGGCCGTCACGAAGAGGCCGTGCGGTTCGGGCGGGGCTTCGACATAGACGTCCACCACTCGGAAGAGTCCACCTTTAGGCAGCTCTTCGAGCCCGACCTCAGAAAGCACACCATCTTCATCAGTTTGGCGATGCTCTGCAACTGGATCGGCATCCAGGTCTTCGCGGTCCTCGGCACCACCGTGCTCACGGAGGGCAAGGGGGTGGCGTTCTCGAGCTCGCTGATCATACTCGTCGTCTCCAACGCTGCCGCGTACATCGGGTACCTCTGTCACGGGTTCGTGGGAGACCGTATCGGTCGGCGCCTGACCATAGCCGGCGGCTGGATAATATCCTCCCTGGCCTACACCCTGATGCTGTTCGGGCCCGAGTCGCCCGCCTTCGTGCTGACGATGTACACGGTCGGGCTCTTCTTCATAATCGGCCCTTACGCGGCTCTCCTGTTCTTCATGGGCGAGTCGTTCCCGACCCGGGTGCGCGGCACGGGGTCCTCGTTCGTCAACGCGATGGGTCCTCTGGGCGCGATCGTCGGGTCCGGCCTGTTCAGCCTGTTCACCGGCATAGGGATGAGCGTGGTGCTTACCGCCTTTCTCGCCGGCTCTGTCGCTACGTTCGTGTCGGGCTTCCTCATGCTTGGCACCCGCGACGTGAAGGACCCGCACGCGGCCGAGGTGACGGAAGCGGAGTCCACGGTCGCCCGGGTGACGTGACCGACACCGCAAGCGTTGGCTGCAGAAGGATGGGGGCGGGCCGGATCCGGCCCGCCCCCATCTTGGTGGTAGTGGGGCCAGGAAAGGAGGGTGAGGATGACGCCTGAACGCTCCCGGGTCGCCCTGGTCACGGGGGCTGGAAGCGGGATCGGCCGCGCCATCGCCGAGAAGCTCGCCAGAGACGGCGAGCGCGTCGTCGTCAACGACCTGAAGGAGGCGAACGCAGACGAAGTCGTCGCCGGGATAGAGGGCTCGGGGGGAAAGGCGGCTTCTGCCCCCGGCGACGTCTCAGATCCCGAGGACGTAAGGAGGATCGTCGAGACGGCGCGGGGGGCGTTCGGGCCTGTCGAGATCCTGGTAAACAACGCAGGCTACGGCCAGCAGAAGCTGTTCGTGGACCTCACGGTAGAGGACTTCGACCGCATGATCGGGGTCCACCTGCGCGGGACGTTTCTGTGCACCAGCGCCGTCTTGCCCGAGATGCTCTCCGAGGGCCGGGGTATCGTCGTCAACGTCGCCTCGCAGCTAGGCCAGATCGGGGGCGTCGAGCTCTGCCACTACAGCGCGGCGAAGGCCGGCATCATCGGCCTTACCAAGTCGCTCGCCCGCGAGGTCTCGGCGCAGGGTGTCAGGGTGAACGCGGTGGCGCCCGGGCCGATCAACACCGAGCTCGTCCTCGGACTCTCCGAGGAGTGGCGCAACAACAAGGCCGCCGAGCTTCCCTTGGGCCGCTTCGGCGAGCCCTGGGAGGTGGCAGAGACGGTCTCCTTCCTCGCCTCCGACGGGGCCGCGCTCTACGTGGGACAGACGCTCGGACCCAACTCGGGGGACGTGATGCTGTGAGAGCGGGAGAGAACCCCGCTTAGGGAGGGAGAGATCTGTATGGAGGGCTCCGAGAGAGAGACCGTTCTTATCACCGGCTCAGGCATCGGCATCGGCGCGGCCACGGCCCGCGCTTTCGCGGGGGCGGGCTACAGGGTCGTCGTTACCGACGTGCTCGACGACGAAGGACAGAGGGTTGCTTCGGAGATCACGGAGAAAGGTGGCGAGGCCGAGTACCACCACCTCGACGTGATGAGCACCGAGGAGGTCGACCGTGTAGTCTCCGAGGCCGAGGGGCGCTACGGGCCGCTCGGTTGCGTGGTGGCCAACGCCGGCATCGCTCACAGGGTGCCCCTTCCCGAGCTCACCGACGAGAGGTGGGACCACACCCACGAGATCGACCTCAAAGGCGTCATGCGCGTCTGCCGGGCGGCGGCCCCGGCCATGAGGGAGGCGGGGAGGGGGAGCATGATCGCCGTCTCCTCCATCATGGGCGTGGCCTACGGGTGGGACGAGCACGTCCAGTACTCTTCAGCCAAGGCCGGGGTGGTCGGCCTGGTGCGCGGCCTCGCCGTG
Organism: Rubrobacter sp.; assembly: GCA_016781725.1. GTDB lineage: Bacteria > Actinomycetota > Rubrobacteria > Rubrobacterales > Rubrobacteraceae > Rubrobacter_D. Next base: position 2,978 of record JADDPU010000233.1, read on the forward strand.
GAGCTCGCCCGCGACGGGATAAAGGTCAACGGCATCGCCCCCGGCTACATCAGGACCGCCCAGGCCCTCTCCGAAGAGCACTCGCTAGGTCCCGCAGGGCTGGAGCAGGCCGCCGAGTTCATCCCGATGGGCAGGGTCGGCGAGCCGGAGGACATCGCCGACGTGATCCTCTTCCTCGCCTCCGACGCCGCCCGCTATCTCACGGGGCAGGTCATAGTCGTGGACGGCGGATTGCTGGTGGGCCGGTACTAGAGCCCAGCCCTAGGCCTTGGCAGCCAAAACGTGGGCGCGCATGGGTTGTTCCAGAGTCATGCGGCCGTCCGCGGCGACCCGGGCGTGCCGCTGGAAGGCGGCCTCGACTTCGAGGCGGTGTTCGCCCACCACCGCCGCGCGTGCCGGGTCCACGGCGACGATGCGGGCCAGAAATTCGTCCAGACCTTCGAAGCGCTCGCGCCTGAGGTAGTCGACGCGTCTGATCTGCTCGAACGTCCCGCCCTCTAGGGCCCGACGGAGAACCTCCTGCGCGGCGGTGCGGACGTCCGTCTCGTCCTCCACCGGGCGCAACGCGGAGAAGAACGAGCCTTCCGCCAGAGGCTCGACGACGACGATGGGCCGCGCCGGCACGACGACGCGGGCCGCCTCTTCGAGGGCCAGGCTCATGGCGGGCTTCGGGACGTGGTGGAGGGAGTTCAGAAAGACCACGCCGTCAAAGGAACCGTCCGCAAACGGCAACGATTCCGCCCCGGCCCGGTGAAACGTCCCCGCGGGAACCGCTTCACGCGCGAGCGCCAGCGCTTTCGCGTTGGGATCCACCCCGCTAACGCGCGCCCCCAGGGCCGACAGCGAACGCGCGAGGATTCCGGCTCCGCAGCCGACGTCGAGGATTCGTTTCCCCGCGAGCGGCGTGAACGCCGCCACGATGATGGACGTGGTGGCGTCGGTCTCCGGCGGCAACTCCTGCTCCTCCCTGCTCGTCCCCCTCAAGGGGCCCGGCGAAAGCGCCGCTCAGGGCCGGCGGTATCCGGGAGAGGCGTAGGCGGGCGGGATCGGTCCGACCGAAGTTCGATGCCTGAAGCTTGAGGTCTGTTTTTCAGGTCGAGATCATCTTCTTCTCGATGCCGACACCGGCGGCGAGCGCGCGCTCGTACTCTAGCGGGACGGTCGCCGAGTCCTGGAGGGCGAAGCCGGTCGAGTCGAAGACGGTGATCTCCTCATCGGAGGTGCGGCCTTCGAGCTTGCCGGCGACGACCTGGCCTATCTCGCCGGCGAGCTCGTCTTCCGAGATTATGCCCTCGCTCAAGGGGATGTTGATCTCGCCGTCAGTCCGGCACTGGCGGATGTCGTCGACGAAGATGCGGGCCCGCTTGAGGATTTGCGGGTCCAGCTCCTGGTCGCCCTCCTTATCGGCGCCTAGAGCCGCGATGTGCGTGCCCTCGGAGATCCAGCCGCTCTCGACGATCGGGCCCCTCGCCGGCGTGACGGTGACGACGTCGGCGCCGCGCACCACCTCCTCGAGGTTGGTCGAGGCCTGGATCTCGAACCCGTCATACCTCGGCTGCTGCTCCCGGACGAAGTCGTCTAGGGTCTGCTGGGAGCGGCTCCAGACGCGGACGTCTTCCCAGGCGAAGACCTCGTTGCAGGTCGCGAGCGCCCCTTCGGCCATGTTCCCCGCGCCGACGATGGCGAGCGTCTTGCTGTCGGGGCGGGCGAGGTGCTTCGCCGAGACGGCCGCCGCGGACCCGGTGCGCATAACGGTGTGGTAGCTCCCGTCGCAGATGGCGAGCGGAAAGCCGGTCTCGGGGTGGGTGTAGATCAGGATCGAGAAGACGGTCGGGAGGTCGAACTTCTTTCGGTTCTCCTCGCGGATGGAGACCCACTTGCAGGCGGCGGCCTCGGGCTCCTCGATGTAGGAGGGCATCACCTCCCACTCGCCCGGGTACTTGTCGAGGACGATGTGGCCCTTGGGCTCCATGTAGTAACGGCCCTCGCCGTGCATCCTGTAGGCGTGCTCGACGCGGTCGTTGTACTCCTTGGGCTCGAGCAGGCCCATCATGTCGGTTCGGCTCAGGATCAGGGTCTTGCGGTTTCTCCAGCTCTCCATCGCTCCCTCCGGTTTGTGTCCGCTCGTAACCCCTTACGTCGAGGCTTCGACCTTCTCTCCGACGCTCTCCAGGTAGGAGAGGGCGTCCTCGACGGAGACCACGTCGGCGTACTTGGCCTGGATGTCGACCAGGTTGGCCTCGTGCGGCGCCTGCGCCCGGTCGCCGACGCACTCGCGCGGGACGAGGGTCGGGTAGCCGTACTGCAGGAGGTCGACGGCCGTCGCCCGGATGCACCCGCTCGTCGTCGCGCCGCAGAGGACGATCGTGTCGACGTTCTGGGAGACCAGGACCGAGGGCAGGTTCGTGCCGAAGAAGGCCGAGGCCCCCTTCTTGAGGATCACGGTCTCCTCCTCCCTGCGCTCGAGGCGCGGGTCTATCTCGACCC
>JADDPU010000494.1 GCA_016781725.1 Rubrobacter sp.
TGATCCCGACTACGTTAGGGCACTCGTCGGCGATCCTGGCGACCAGGGAGGGCGAGAGGTCTATGCCGGTCAGCATCGGGAGGTTGTAGACGAAGACCGGGATATCGACCGACCCCGCCACGGCCGCGAAGTGCCGGAAGAGGGCCTCCTCTCCCACCGTCCAGTAGAACGGCGAGACGACGAGCACGGCGTCGACCCCGGCGCCCTCGGCGTGTCGGGCGAGCTCGACGGTCTCCCGCGTGCCGCTCGTGCCGACCCCGACGACGAGCGGCGTGCGGCCGTTTACGATCCCCACTACCTCTTCGGCGAACCGCTTGCGCTCGTCGAAGGTCAGGTGCGCGGCCTCGCCGGTGCTCCCGAGCGGCGAGATGCCACCCACGCCGGTCTCTATGAAGCGTTCGACCACGGCTTCGGTGGCCCCGAGGTCGAGCTCCCCCCTCTCGTCGAAGGGCGTGACCATCGCGGGCATAAGACCGCCGAACATAAGTCAACCTCCAGTTCTCCGTCCAGTCCGACGACACTATAACCGATCTCACCCTCCCCTCCCGCCCCCATCGGCGGGCGCGTGGCATAATCCGTCGGTCGGCCGGAGAGAGGAGACGGGGTATGGCGGTAAGGGTAGGGGCGCAGATTCGACCGCAACACGCCACCTACGCGCAGATGCGGGACGCGTGGCTCAGGGTCGAGGAGATGGGCGCGGATACGCTCTTCAACTGGGACCACTTCTACCCGCTCTACGGGGAGCCCGAGGGCAAGCACTTCGAGTGCTGGACGCTGCTCGCGGCGATGGCCGAGGTCACCGAGAGGATAGAGTTCGGGGCTTTGGTCACTTGCAACTCCTACAGAAACCCGAACCTGCTCGCTGACATGGCGCGCACGGTCGACCACATCTCGGGGGGGCGGCTCATACTCGGTATCGGGTCGGGCTGGTTCCAGAAAGACTACGACGAGTACGGCTACGAGTTCGGGACGGCGCCGGGGAGGCTGCGCGCCCTCGACGCCGCGATGCCGGTGATCGAGGAGCGCTTCGGCAAGCTGAACCCGCCGCCCACGCGCGGGATACCGATCCTGATCGGGGGCGGCGGCGAGAAGGTCACGCTGCGCATCGTCGCCGAGCACGCCCACATCTGGAACGGCTTCGGCGACCCCGAGCGGGCGGCCCGCAAGAGCGGCATCCTCGACGACTGGTGCCAAAAAGTGGGGCGCGACCCGAAGGAGATCGAGCGCTCCATCATGGTCACCCCGGAGCGGGTCAACAGGGCAGACGAGTACGTGGAGAGAGGCATTACGCACCTGATCATGGGCTTCGGCGGCCCCGACTACGACCTTGGACCTCTCCGGGAGCTTATCGCCTGGCGCGACGACTACAGGCAGCGCAACCCCGAGGCCGCCTGAGCGGCTACCACCGGCGGGGATGGCGGAGGGA
>JADDPU010000006.1 GCA_016781725.1 Rubrobacter sp.
GAGTTCGGGGACGCCAGGTTCTTGCAGGAGTTCCTCCGCTACCTCGAGGTCGTCTCCGGGTCCGGCTCGGCGGAGTTCTCCCTGCCGCCCTCGGAGCACACCGACGCCGTCAGGGTCCTCACGGTCCACAAGGCCAAGGGCCTAGAGTTCGACCACGTCTTCGTCCCCGGCCTCTCAGACGGTGTCTTCCCCTCGGGACGGGCTCAGGACTCGGCCCTGGAGAAGCCGAACGCCCTGCCCCCGCCGCTCAAGCGCGACCCCGACCCCGAGCTCGCCGCAGCCTACGACGCGCTAGACAAGGACGAGACCAAAAAGCTGCTCAAGCGTGGGGCCACAGAGGAAGAGGGTAGGCTCTTCTACGTCGCCTGCACCCGTGCCGCCGAAACCCTCACCCTCAGCCGCGCTCACTACTACGGCGATAACAAGAAGCCCAAAAAGCCAAGCGTCTTCTGGAAGCTGCTGGAGGACACACCCGAGGAGTGCGCCGTCTCCTTCGACTCCGAACCGGAAGTGCCGGAGAGCAACCCCGACGTGAAGGAGCTGAGTGAGAAGGAGGAGCGGACCCCAGACCCCTGGCCGCTCGAAGCCATGGCCGCGGATGATGAGGTAGAGGTAGCGCAGAGTCTAGGAGTCACGGGTTGGGAGGACGAGCTCGCGGCGCTCAGGCGTGACGTGAGGGCCATCCCGGAGTCACCTCGCCCCGAGCACGTGCTCCCGCCCCCGGAGACCCACTCGCCGAGCTCGCTGATGGACCTTGAGACCTGTCCGCGCCGCTACTACCACAAGTACATCTTCCCCGTGCCCATCCTCGAACAAGGTGTGGAGGACGCCCAGGACTATGGCAGCGTCGTCCATGCCTACATAGAGGGCGGGATGCGAGGAGAGCCCCCTAAGGTCAGCAGTATAGGTGGAGAAGGGGACGGAGACGCCTCCAGGAAGGAACTCTGGAAGGCCTTCGACGCGAGCAAGTACGGTCGGAGGGCCGCCGAGTATCCCTTGCACGAAGGCTCCGAGCCGCCGAAAACGGGCCCTGCCAGGATGGTAGAGATCTCCTTCGCCCTGCCGATCGAGAACACCGAGATCCGGGGCCGCATAGACGCCGTCTTCGTGGACGAGGACGGCACCTTCCACCTCGTGGACTGGAAGACCGGCAAGCCTTACGAGAGCTACAGGACCCGGCTGCAACTCCCGCTCTACGCGCTGGCCGCGAACAGGCTGTGGGGCGTCGAACCCGAGAAGATGCGCCTCGCCTACGCCTTCGTCCCTGGCGACGCCACTGTGGAGGTGAGCACCCAAGGGGATTTCCTCGGTAGGGCCCAGGAGAAAGTGCTCGGGGCTCTGAGCCTCATAAAGAGCGGCCGCTTCGAGCCGACCCCCTCGCGCTACGC
>JADDPU010000479.1:0-3762 GCA_016781725.1 Rubrobacter sp.
GCCGGCCCCGTGGGTGGTCTCCGCGTCGTGGACCGGGCCTTCGATCCTCTCGAAGCGCTCCCCGTCGTAGAGGAGGTCAGCCCCGGTCGAGGTGTGGCCGCCCGTGATCACCACGGCGCCGGGACCCAGAGCATAGAGCGTCACGGCGCAGTCCTCGATCCTGGCCTCGTTTACCTCTTCGCCCAGGAGGGCGAACGCCTCGTTCACGTTCGGCGTGATAGCGGCGGCGAGCGGGAAGAGCTCGTTCTTGTAGGTCTCGATAGCCTCGGGTTCGAGGAGCGACGCCCCGCTCTCGGCGACCATCACGGGGTCCACTACCAGGTTCGGGAGCCGCAGGCGCCCCAGCGCTTCGGCGACGGCAGAGATGATCCCGGCGTTGAAAAGCATCCCGGTCTTGACGGCGTCGGCCCCTATGTCTTCTACGACCGCCTCGATCTGGGCCGTCGCCACCCGCGGCGGGAAGGGATAGATGTCTCTCACGCCGACGGTGTTCTGGGCCGTCGTCGCGACCACTGCCGTCGTCCCGTAGACGCCGCAGCGCAAGAACGCCTTGAGGTCGGCCTGGATGCCGGCCCCCGCCCCGGAGTCGCTCGTGGCTATGCTCATCACCCTTTTCAAAAGGAACCTCCTTAAGCTAATGCCGCGCACTGGGGGAAAAGACGCCCAAGGCAGCCGGTTGGCAGTGCGGTCTTGCGCCGGCGGGAATGTTTCGGACGCGCTCAAGAGTCTTCGAGTAGCGCGTCCAACTCTTCCCACCGGTCCTCGTGGGCGCGCCGGCCCCACTCCTCGTAGCTGACCAGCGAGCGCAGGGGCAAACGCTCGCCCCACCCGGCGCTCTCTAGCAGCGGCTCCTCGGGGAACCCATCTTTCGGGTAGCCCAACGACAGGTAGGCCACGGGTACGACGTGCGGCGGGATGCCCAAGACCTCGCGCAGTTCCGCCCGGTCCAGCAGGCTTACCCAGTCGACCCCCACCCCCTCCGCCCGGGCGGCGAGCCAGAGGTTCTCCACCGCCAGGCAGACGCTGTAGAGATCAGCCTCGGGTATGGCTGTGCTGTTGGCTACTATGGGGCCGGCCCGGGTCGGATCGCAGGTGACGCAGACGTTCAGGGGGGCGGTCGAGAGGCTATCTAACTCCAAGGAAAGGTACTTGGAACGTTGAGGCTCGTCGAAGAGGTTGGCTTCCGCCCGGTGCGCCTTGCCGAAGAGCTGCCCGATGCGCCCGCGCGTCTTCGGCTCGCGCACGAGGAGGAAATCCCAAGGTTGAGAGAAGCCGACGGAGGGGGCACGGTGGGCGGCGGCCAGGAGACGGGCGAGCACGTCCTCTGGTACGGGGTCGGGGCGGAAGCACCGGACGGTGCGGCGACCGAAGATCGCCGCGTAGACCGCGCGCTTGGCCTCTGTCGAGAACCCTCCCTTCGGCCCCTCAACCGAAGAGGGCTTCTGTACTCCCCCTGTCGGCTCTTGCGTCATACCTAGCTCCTTTCGGAGAGACGAGCGGTGCACCTTGCGGGTCAGGACATCACCAGTCCGCCATCGCACGTGATGTACTGGCCGGTCACGAAGTCCGACCACGGCGAGGCGAACATGAGGACGGCGCGTCCCAGATCCTCGGGGGTGCCGAGGCGCCGCAAGGGCGTGGAGGACGCGACCAGTTGGCGGACCTCTTCGGTTGTCGGTGCGCTCGCGTCCGTCTCGTCGATGAGACCACCCGCGATCATGTTGACGGTTATGTTGTGCGGGCCGAGCTCGGCGGCCAGGTTGCGGGAGAAACCCAGAAAGGCGCTCTTGGCCGTGGTGTAGTCGTGGTAGGCGACTACGGGGTTGTTTATGAGGTTCGAGAGGATGCTTATGATCCTGCCACCTCCGCTGTCGACCATGCCGGGCACCACCGCCTGACAGCAGTACAGCGCGCCCCTCAGAGCCCCGAGCTGCTGGAGGTAGTCCTCCCATCTCACGCCCCCGAAGTCCTTGCGCCCGGCGGGATCGAACCTGTAGTCGGGAAGGGCGTTGTTTACCAGAATATCTACGGGACCGAATTGCTCGGCCGCCGCCTCGACCATCCCGCTCACCGCCGACTCGTCGGTGACGTCCGCGCGGTGGGCGACGGCCCTACCGCCGCGCTCGCGGATGCCGCCCGCCACCTCCTCGGCGCGCCGCTCGCTCTTGAGGTAGTTGACGACGACGGCGGCGCCCTCGTCGGCCAGGATCCTGGCTATCGCCGCCCCCACGCCCCGGCTGGCGCCGGTCACGAGGGCTACCTTCCCTCCGAGAACGTCCATAATCCTCCTCCCTGCGCCGGCGTCACCCGGATCAGGTTCAACGGGTCGGCACCTCTGTGCCCTCTCAGCCTCTCGGCTCCCCGGTCGTTTTATCCTCCGAATGCAATCCATCCCACCCTTGCGGGGTCGGGCCACCGCCTTTCAACCGCACACTTCCCCCGTCTCGCGCACTACCAGCAAGGCGCCGCTCCCCACGCTCACCGTGGCCTCGCGGCCGGTCATCTCGTTGTGGAAACCCAAAGTGTCCCCCGGCTCCAGGCTGGCGTCTCGCAGCGGGTACAGGAGACCCTGGAGGGTGACGCCGGTGGCAGGGCCCGAGAGGGGAAAGATAGAGACGCCGTCCCGCGGCTCCCCCTCGAGCGTCCGGGAGCCGCCCTCGATTACGAAGGCCCCTCCCCAATCGGCCATGACGGCGGCCTTGAGACCGGCTCGCTCGGCGGCGAGCAGGACGTGGGGGAGGGCGAAGAGCGCGCTGATTCGGCCGCCGGAGGCGCAGACGAGGTCAGCCGCGTCCGCCCCCAGCTCTCTGGCGGCCAGGACGGCCAGGTGACCGTCCATCTTGTCCTTTCTGGCCGGGTGGCGCTCCAGCGAGGCCCCGCGCCGCTGCGCCTCGAGCGCAAGCTCCTCTCCCAGGGAGTCCATATCCCCGACTATGAGGTCTGGGATCACGCCGGCCTCGAGGGCGTGCCTGGCCCCGCCGTCAGCCGCGACCACCACGTCGGCCCGGTCGGCGACCCTTCGTGTCAGGGCCGGCGGGTCCGGGGACCCGTTCAAAAAGACGGCGGCCCGCAAGCTACAGCGGCGCCGAGGAGCGTCGGTAGCGCAACTGCCTTGGGGAGGGCTGGGCCCCTTCGAGAGCCTTCAAGAGCGCCACCACGACGACGAGGGCGATCAGGAGGCTAGGGACCAGGTATCCGGCGTTGTATACCGCCGAGTAGGCCGCCGGGCTCCATCCCTTCCAGGCGTAAGACGAGAAAAAGACTATGCCTGAGAGGAAGTGGCAGGCGAAGCGCCCGAGCACGGCGACGGTCGCACCCAGGATCGCACCCCGCACTGTGGGCGGGAAGAACCCGGCGAGGCCGAGCGCGCCGAAGGCCAGCGGGTAGTCGAGGAGGAGCTGCACCGGATGGACTATAAACGGATCTATAACCAGGTCGAGAAGGCCGTAGGCGAACCCGGCTACCGTGCCGACCACGAACCCCTGCCTTAGGGCGAGCAGTATCAGGGGGATCATCTCCAGGGAGATCGAACCGCCGAACGGCATCTTGAAGGCCGGCAGCAGGCCGAAGACGAAGGCCAGGGCGATGGCTAGCGCCGCCTCGGTGAGCACCCTGGTGTTCTTGAACGCGTTCAAAAGCGCACCTCCTTGTGGTATGCGGGGATGCGCCGATAAGATTCTGGAATCTCCCTGCGCCGGCATTACCCGGATCAGGTTCAGCGGGTCGGCACCTGTGTGCCCTCTCAGCCTCTCGGCTCCCCGG
>JADDPU010000479.1:3877-5399 GCA_016781725.1 Rubrobacter sp.
CCCGGGAGCCCCTCCCTCGTCACATCACCCGGTTCTTCCCTACTCGAAGTAGTTGGCGGCCTTGGTGATGTAGCTCTCCTGGTCGTCGGGGACCTCGTCCTCGGGGTAGATCGCCTCGACCGGGCACTCGGGCTCGCAGGCGCCGCAGTCGATGCACTCCTCGGGGTTGATCATGAAGTGATCGCCGGCGTCGTAGATGCAGTCTACCGGGCAGACCTCCACACAGCTCTGGTCTTTAGTGCCGATACAAGGCTCGGTGATGACGTAGGTCACAGCTCTCTCCTCTCGGACTCTCCGTCTCTGTGGCGGCTTTATACCAGCCAGCCCCCACCCCCAACACCCGCCGTTGATGATCGTCATGGCAGCCCATGACCAGGGTCATGCGGGCGTGTGATCCAGATCAAAAGGGCGGCGCAAGGGCCGCTTATTGGGAGAGGTTCTCAGGTACGGGAGCGGAGCTCGGCCGGATTCAAGATGGTCACGGTCTTACTGTCGAGGTCGAGGATGCCCTCCCTGGCGAGGCGCGAGAGGGCGCGCGAGAGGGCCTCGCGCGAGATGCCGGTAGCCTCTGCCATCTCCTGGCGGCTGAGGGAAGGCTCGAAGACCACACCCCGCTTGGTGACGCGGCCCTCCTCGGTGGCGAGGTTCAGGAGCATGCGGGCCACCCTCTGGGGGGCGCTGCGGAAGACGAGGTCGCCGACGAGGTCTTCCAGTTCGCGGGTCCTGGCGGCCAGCGCCCGGGAGAGCCGCACGGCGCCGCTCGGGAAGCGGCCCATGATCTCGAAGAGGTCGTCGCGGAAGACTGCGTAGAGCACGCAGTCGGTGAGGGCCGTGGCGCCCTGGGTCTGGGGCCTGCCCTCGAGCGCCGCCGCGAGGCCGAGCACGGACCCGTCGCCGACCACCCCGAGGATCTGGTCCCGCGCCTTCGGGCCGCCCGAGGAACGGTAGAGCTTCGCCCGCCCCTCGCGCACGAAGTACACGGCCCCCGAGGGCTCGCCCTCCCTGTAGAGCGCCGTGCCGGACCCCAGCTCGAGCACCTCGGCCGCTATCGCGAGATCCTGGAAGAAACCCTCCTCGAGCCCCTCAAGGAGCTCGAACTCCTTGAAGCCGTCCAGCTTTGTGAGGTGCTCGACGGCCCGGCAGCGCGCGCCGGGCAGCCGCGCCCAACTGGGCGGCGCGTTCTCACCGTACACGGCCTGCGGCTCCTTCTGGCTCGCACGCGTTCATGGAACCTTTATACGCTAAGTGGCGAAAGTTTGCGAGACGACAAACCACTTTCCGCCCTCTCCTCCAGATCCATGAAGACGCCCGTGATCTCTAGCCGCTCCTCGGGACGCGCGTAAACGTTCGGCCTGAGCAACTCTAAAATCCTCTCTGCCCTGGCCCAAACTCGGAAGGGAGGCGCACCAAGATGTCCTATCGAGAACTGCCGGGATGCTCTCTGTAGGGCTCAAAAAGTCATGCCAATCCCCAAAGATGAGTAGTTTCTAGGTATCTCAGCTAAGAGCCAGCTAAGAGGCCC
>JADDPU010000152.1 GCA_016781725.1 Rubrobacter sp.
AATCGCCTTCTCCAGCCGCCCTCGCAGTCATCGATCGACTCGTCTCCCAATGATCCAACACAGCCAGCGGGGTCAAGTCGTCTCGAACGGCGTACCGGACGGCTCAGGCCGCGCCAGAGTCCCGCCACCGGACCGGTCCCACCCACTCGGTTGCCACCGACCCCGGGTCCCGGACCGGCTGTGCTTGTGGGCGATCCTCATCCGGCTCGTCACCGGCGCCTCCTGGGTCGACGTCGAAGCGATCCTGGACCATCGGGTGTCCGACACCACGCTGCGAGCTCGGCGTGACGAGTGGATCGCCGCCGGCGTGTTCGAACAGCTCAAGTCCGAGGCGATGGCTGCCTTCGACCGCATCATCGAGCTCTACCTGGGCGACGTCAGCCTCGACGGCTCGCTGCACAAGGCGCCCTACGCCGGTGAGGGAAGGGCCCGAACCCGCCTGATCGAGGGAAGTTGGGCTGGAAGTGGTCGGTGGCCTCGGAACGTCACGGCGTCCCCATCGGCTGGACGATCGACGGCGCCAACCGCAACGACATCCGCCTGCTCGATGACACCCTCGCCGCCGTCGCCGACGCCAGCCTGCTCGCCGACATCGACACGCTGCGCATGATGGCCAAGCTGTCGACCCGCCGCTACGCCGCCGGGCTCGAGCCAGTGGGGCAGGCGCGAGGAAGATATTGGTCCGTGGGCGATCTACTTCGAGTGTCGGTGGACCTGCTCACCGACGGCATCATGATCGGCACCGGGTCGCTGATCGCCTCGTCCCTCGGGTTCGTCCTCGCCCTCGGTCAGGTCCCTGCCACATCCATCGTCAGTCCCGACGTGCGGGGTACACGAGTCGGGAGATCGCCATCTCGATACCCGCGGTGCTTGACGCCAAAACTACAAACAGCCCCGGCTCAGCAAGCCGGGGCTGTTTCTAGCTAGCTGAAGTTAGTCTTCGAGGTTCGCGTCCGCGTCGACGTCCACGTTGACGTCGTCGACGATGTCGTTGTCGCACGCGTTCGCTTGGGCAACCGCCACGTCAGCGTCGTTGTCGCAGTCGTCGTCCCCGGCAAAGGCCGGCGTCGCCGACCCGACAAACAGGGCCCCGCTGACCGCCAGACCAGCAAGCAGCTTCTTGTAGTTCATGGTCTCGTACCTCCATTGGTTGGGTTACTCGCTTACGACTGCCGACCGTGACGGCCGGCTTTGCGTTCGGTACCCCCGGTAGCTCTTGGCCGAAACGGCCAATCTGGATTTTTTTCTCCACAGGCGCCGAATGGCGGAGGCCTCCGACCAAAAGCGCTCCTGACCTGGGACTTCCCGATTCCACCGTCTCCCCCATGGGATGGCGCAGCTCATGAACAAGATGTGAACGGTCGTGAGCGTTGGCTCGCGGCTATGGCCTCGAGGGACATGCCGCGGTTGATGGCCTGCGTCGCCA
>JADDPU010000358.1 GCA_016781725.1 Rubrobacter sp.
CCGGATGAGGGACGCCTCCAAGGAGTTGGAAGAGGCGACCCGCGAGTCCTACAGGGCCGCCGTGGACCGGGCCTTCGAGGTCCAGAAGGGCGGCATGCGCCTCTCCCGGAGGTTCTTCGAGAACTGGATCGAGACGCTCGAGTACCAGACCGAGCTGAGCCGTCGTACCCTGCAGAACTTGCAGGAGATCGTCCGGGAGCAGCACGAGGTCTTCGAGGAGCTCTCCCGGGAGTCCATGGACGCCTACGACGGCTTCCTCGACTCGCTCTCCGAGTACCACGAGGAGGTCTCGAAGAGAGGGGAAGACGAGGAGTAGCCAAACCGTCGTGCGCCAACGCCTTGAAGGTCGGCCCTTCTTTGTATACATTAGAGGTGGTAAGCCAGTCGACGGGAGTTGCAGCACCGGGTAATGCAGGAGGAAGAGCTTCCACAAAGCCTCTCCAGAGCGCCGGTCGCCCGAGGCTTGGATCGCGTAAACCCGCTCGCCGCGGGTGTTCTCAGGCGCAACGGCCTGAAGTCCTGGACCAAGCCTGCCCCCTCCCTGTACCCGCACCAGTGGAGTTGGGACTCGGCGTTTATAGCGCTGGGGCTTGCGCACGTGGACAACCGCCGCGCGACTAGCGAGCTCGAGACGCTCTTCGCGAGCCAGTGGTCCACGGGCAAGGTGCCCCACATCGTCTTCAACCCCGAGGCCCCGCCCAAGAGCTACTTCCCCGACGCGGAGCGCTGGAACTCTTCGGCGCTCTCGGAGCACGCCCCCGCCGGCCCACGCACCAGCGGCCTGTGCCAGCCGCCGGTCCACGCGTTGGCCGTGAAGCGCATCTGGGAGACCTCGCGGGGCAAGGACGAGCGGCACGCGGCGCGCGCCCGGGCGTTCCTCAGAGACAACTACCCCCGCCTGTTCGCCTGGCACCGGTACCTGGCCACCGCCCGCGATCCCGAGGGGTCGGGGCTCGTGACCATCTACCACCCGTGGGAGAGCGGCACGGACAACTCCCCGCGCTGGGATGAAGCCCTCGCCAGGGTCTCGGTAGGGGAGGTCCCGCCCTACACCCGCTACGACCTCCAGCACGTCGCGGACCCCTCCCACCGTCCCACGGACGAGGAGTACGACCGCTACCTCTGGCTGCTGGAGTTGCTCAAGCGGGCCCGCTACGAGGAGGCGGCGATCTACGAGTCGCACCCGTTCCTGGTCAAGGACGTGCTTTTCAGCGCCGTGCTGGTCGCGGCCAACGAGGCATTGTTGGAGATAGCGGAGGTCGTCGGGGCGCCGAGGGAAGAGCGCGCGCTGGTGGAGGCCTGGATCGAGCGCGGCCGCCACGGCTTGGACGAGCAGTGGGACCCTGGGCTCGGACTCTGCGTCGACCACGACGTGCTCGCGGGGGAGCCGCTGCGCGTCCGCACGGTGGCGGGCTTCGCGCCCGTAATCGCCGGCGACCCTGGCCGCGAGAGGATCAAAGCACTCCTCAAAACCCTGGATTCCCCGGCCTTCGCGGGGCACCCGCGGCTGCGCCGGCCGCTGCCGCCGAGCACCAGCCCCGAGGACCCCGGCTTCCATTCCAGAAGCTACTGGCGAGGACCCGTCTGGCCGGTCGCGAACTGGCTCTTGTGGTGGTCGCTCGGACGCGCCGGAGAGCACGACCGGGCGTCGAGCCTGCGCCGCGAGACCCTCGAGGGCCTCGCGGAAGGCGGCTTCGCGGAGTACTTCGAGCCCTTCACCGGCGAGGCCCTCGGCTCCACCGAGCAGTCCTGGACCGCTGCTGTCGCCCTCGACATGCTCGCCACGCAGAACGGTAGCGCCTAAACCACTTCTCACAGGCGAAAATCCAGGCCCCCGTAGCAACGCTCATGAGAACTCAAACTCTTCGGTACGGCTCCCCCGGCAGGCCCCGAAAGAAGGAGTGAGCTAATCGGGGTCGGGGCGCAGACGGCGATCAGCGATCGAACCTCCCACCTGGCGTCGGATAGACTACATCGTCCGCGGTGCTTACGGTCTAATGAAAGGACCGCTATAGTAGGGTTAGGGACAGCGGAGAAGAAAGGGTGAGCGCCATGCTCGGCGAGGCGATCCAGGACGCGATGAACGAACAGATCAAGAACGAGTTCTATTCTGCTTACCAGTACCTCTCGATGGCGGCCTACTGCGAGTCGGCGAGCCTCCCGGGGTTCGCGCGCTGGATGCGGGCCCAGGCGCGGGAGGAGACCGAACACGCTATGAAGTTCTACGATTTCGTCCTCGACCGCAACGGCCGGGTCGTACTGCAGACGATCGAAGGACCATTGGTCGAGTTCGGCTCGCCCCTCGAGGTCTTCGAGCGGGCGCTCGCCCACGAGCAGAAGGTCACGGCCATGATCAACGACCTGTACGGGCTCGCAGTGAGGGAGAACGACTACGCGAGCCAGGCCTTCTTGCAGTGGTTCGTGACCGAGCAGGTCGAGGAGGAGAAGAATGCGGGTGAGGTCGTCGAGACGCTGAAGATGGTCGGGGATAAGAGCGAGGCGCTCTTCCTGCTCGACCGGGAACTCGGCCAGCGCGATAGCGCGGAGCAGGCCGGCGAGGCTTAGAGGGCACCCGGGATCACGAGTCTTCAGGGAGCGCGGGCCATGCGGGAGATGACGGCCGCAGAACGGCGAGGGTTCTTGCTCGACCGGCGAGCCTCGCCACGGTGCGCGCCGACGGCAGGCCGCACGTTGCCCCGATCTGGCTCGACCTCGACGGCGAGACGGTGGTGTTTACTAGCGGCGAGGGCACCGTGAAGGGGCGGGACATGGCGCGTGATCCCGGGGTGAGCCTGTGCATCGACTACGACGAGCCGCCTTTCCACTTCGTCATGATAGAGGGCACGGCGGGGTTGACGTCCGGCGATCCCGACCTCCTCTACCGGGCGACGCGCTTGGGCGGGTGCTACATGGGCGCAGAGCGGGCCGGTCACGCCGCAGGAGGTTGTCGGCCATAGGGATATCGCGCACTAAGCCGGAGGTGCTCGGCCTCTCGCGGCCTGCCCGCCCGCGTCCCGTTCTCGGGCGAGTACGCTATGATCTGACGGTGGAAGACTTTGGCGCAGAGATGGGTGGGGTGAGGGACCCTGGCTCGCAGGGCTTGGGGGGTCTTCTGCGCGAGGCCGTGTCCCGCCCTTTGGGCGAGTGGCGCGAGGTCTACGAGAGCTTCTCGCCGGTGGACCTGAGGACCGGCGAGCGTCGGCCGCGCATCCCACCGCCGGACGCGGACGCCAGGCGCGCGGCTGTGCTCGTTCCCGTCCTGCTGGAGAAGGGGGATGGGCGGCTGGTGTACACGGTAAGGAAGGACAGCCTCGCCGACCACGCCGGCCAGATCTCCTTTCCGGGCGGCAGCGCCGATGCGGGAGACGAATCGCTCCTGGCGACGGCCCTGCGCGAGGCGGAGGAGGAGATCGACCTCAGGCCCGAGCTGGTCGAGGTGATAGGGGAGCTCGAGGAGATGTACATCCCGCCCTCGAACTTCCGGGTGAGCCCGTTCGTTGGCCTGTTGCCACCGGAGGCCGAGATGGTCCTGGCCCCGGACGAGGTGGAGGAGATCTTCACGGTCTCCCTCTCGACGCTCGCCGCCCCGCAGACCTTCCGACGGGTCCTCTGGCGCCGCGAGGGGCGCGACTACGAGGTGCCCGTCTTCGCCATCGAGGGCCCGGCGCCGCGCAATATCTGGGGGGCGACCGCCGCGATGACCGCGGGTTTGCTGGCCCGTCTCGGATGGAGAGGGTACCGGAGGTAAGAGCGTCGTGGTGCCGCGCCTGGTCGCAGTTCTCCTCTTCGGGCTGATGCTCCTGGTCGAGACTATACAGGCCTACGGTCTGGTCCGCGCCTTGACCGACCCTGCGCCCGTCGCACAACGACTGGGTATCTCGCCCGGGGCAGAGCTGGTGCGCGCCGGGATACTCCTGATCCTGGCCGTGACCGTGGCGCTCGGCGCGCTCCTGGCCGCGGTGGGGATGATCGGCCGGAGACGCGAGCTATTCCTCGTAGCCGCCGCCGTGTGCGCCGCCGGGTATCTCTTGCTCGGGTGCTACCAGGTGTTGAGCGGCACGCTGCAACTCGGCTCTGGCGGCGTGGTGCTCTCCGGGGTGATCTACCTGGTCCTCGCCGCCCTCGCCTACGCCATGCGCCGCTCCGTGGTCGAGGAGTGACGCGGCCGATACTAGCGGGTGCCTTCACCGACCGGTGAGGGCGCCGCCTGATAGATTCTCTCTTCGTGGCCACCACTACCGAGAGAGACGAGGGCGTCCGCAGCGTCTACAAGGACCACAACCTCCACGTCCTGTGGGGGGTGACCCTGATGGCCGTGCTCGGGGTGTCGAGCGTGACGCCGGCCTTCCCGACCATCGTGCGGGAGCTCGGCGTCTCCAGCGGCCAGGTTGGGCTCCTGATCACGGTCTTCACCCTCCCCGGTATCGTGATGACGCCCGTCCTGGGCGTCCTCTCGGACCGCTACGGGCGCAAGAAGATCCTGGTCCCTGCGCTCATGCTCTTCGGCCTTGCCGGGGGTGCTTGCGCCTTCGCCCGCAGCTTCGACCTCCTCCTAACCCTGCGGTTCTGCCAGGGCATCGGCGCGGCCGCCCTCGGGACCCTGAACGTTACGGTTATCGGGGATTTGTACGGCGGCCGCGAGCGCTCCGCCGCCCTCGGCTACAACTCGAGCGTCCTCTCGGTCGGGACGGCGAGCTACCCCGCGATCGGCGGCCTCCTTGCGACGTTCGGGTGGTTCTACCCTTTCGCCCTGCCGTTCATCGCGATCCCGATCGGCCTCGTCGTCTTGTTCTCCCTGCGCAACCCGGAACCGCGCAACGATCAACGCCTGAAGGACTACTTCGGGAGCGTCTGGGAGCACCTGCGCAGCCGCGAGGTCTTCGGGCTGCTCGGCGCCTCGCTGCTTACGTTCATAGTCCTCTTCGGGCCGCAACTCTCGTACCTGCCGATCCTGATGAACGAGCGCTTCGACGCCCCCTCCTACCTGATAGGGGCCGTTCTCTCAGGCGCCTCCCTGACGACAGCCCTTACCTCCTCCCAACTCGGACGCCTGACGGGCCGCTTCTCTGAGAAGAGCCTCGTGCGGGTGGCCTTCGTCGTCTACGCTGCAGCACTCTCGCTGGTCGCCCTGGTCCCCACCCTGCCGCTCCTTCTGGTGCCGGCAGTCCTCTTCGGCGTGGCGCAGGGGATCAACCTCCCCAACGTCTTCTCCCTGCTCAACGCCCACGCCCCCTCCGAAAACCGCGGCGCCTTTATGGCAACCAACGGCATGTCCCTGCGCGCCGGCCAGACCATAGGCCCACTCCTCATGGCCTCCACCGCAGGCACCCTCGGCCTCACAGGGGCCTACCTCG
>JADDPU010000030.1 GCA_016781725.1 Rubrobacter sp.
CGGAGCTGCCGCGCGAGGAGGCGCTCTCCCAGGCCCCGGAACCCGCCGACGACCTCTTCGCAGTCCCGAGGATCGACTGAGGTGGCCGGTCAGAGTGGCCTGCTCGGCCTCACCGCCCACGAGCTCGCGAAAAAGATAGAGGCCGGCGAGCTCTCGGCCCGCGAGGCCGCCGAGGCCGCCAACGCCCGCGTCGAGGAGGTAGACACGCAGGTCAACGCCTTCGTTACCCCAACACCGGAGCTCGCGCTCGAGCGCGCCGGCAGGTTCGACGCCGGTAACGGCGAGCGCAAACTCTGGGAGGGCGTGCCGCTGGTAGTCAAGGACGTCTTGTCCACGCGCGGCGTGAGGACTACCTGCGGCTCGAAGATCCTCGAGAACTTCGAGCCGCTCTACGACGCCTCGGCGCTCGTGAACTTCGGCGAGGAGCCCATCATGGTCGGCAAGTCCAACATG
Source organism: Rubrobacter sp. (assembly GCA_016781725.1). Taxonomy (GTDB): domain Bacteria; phylum Actinomycetota; class Rubrobacteria; order Rubrobacterales; family Rubrobacteraceae; genus Rubrobacter_D. The sequence continues at coordinate 454 of JADDPU010000030.1, forward strand.
GACGAGTTCGCGATGGGCTCCTCGACTGAGAACTCGGCCTACGGACCTACCCGCAACCCCTGGGACCTCGGCCGCGTGCCCGGTGGGTCCTCCGGGGGCTCGGCTGCGGCGGTCGCGGCGGGCGAGGGCTGGTGGGCTTTAGGGACGGATACCGGGGGCTCGGTGCGCCAGCCGGCGGCGTTGTGCGGCATCGTCGGGCTCAAGCCGACCTACGGGAGGGTCTCGCGCTACGGCCTGATCGCCTTCGGCTCCTCCCTCGACGTGATCGGACCGATGACCCGCGACGTGCGCGACTCGGCCCTCCTCTTGCAGGCCATCGCCGGCCACGACCCCCGCGACTCGACGAGCGCGAACGTCGAGGTTCCCGACTATCTTTCGGAATTGGATGGCGGCGTGGAAGGGTTGCGCGTCGGGGTGGTGACTGAGCTTATGGACGAGCGCATAGACGCCGGCGTGCGCGAGGTGACGCGCAGGGTGGCCGAAGGGCTACAGAGCGCGGGCGCTGAGGTGGGAGAGGTCAACCTGCCGCACGCCTACTACGCCCTGGAGGCCTACTACATCATAGCCCCGGCCGAGGTCTCCTCGAACCTGGCCCGCTTCGACGGGGTGCGCTACGGTCTCAGGGTCCCCGCCGAAGGCGTGCACGAGATGTACCGCAGGACGAGGGAGGAGGGCTTCGGGGCCGAGGCGAAGCGGAGGATCATGCTAGGCACCTACGCGCTCTCCAGCGGCTACTACGACGCCTACTACGCCCAGGCCCAGAAGGTCCGTACCAAGATCATAGAGGACTTCAGGGCTGCCTACGCCCGCTACGACGTCCTGATCTCGCCGACCGCCCCCTCCGTGGCGTTCGAGCTGGGCGCCAAGACCGGCGATCCGCTCGCCATGTACCTGCAGGACATTTGCGCGGTCCCCGCGAGCCTCGCCGGGGTCCCCGCCATAAGCATCCCTGGCGGCCTCTCAGAAGGGCTCCCCGTCGGCGTCCAGCTCATGAGCGACCACTTCACAGAACCGATGCTACTTCGAGCGGCGCGCACCGCCGAACAGGTGGCGGGCTTCGAGTTCGCGATGAAGCCCTAAGAAGAGCCGGAACTTAAGCGCTGACCGCGTTGCCGCCCGCGCGTTTGGCGCGGTAGAGGGCCTCGTCGGCGGCTCGGGTTAGGGCCTCGCGGGTCGTCCCGTCTTCGGGGTAGGCCGCAACACCTATGGAGATGGTGGTCCTGGCGGTGACGCCGCCCTGCTCGAAGGCGTGCGCCTGGACGCGGCGCCGGATCTCCTCGGCCACCTCAAGGGCCTCTTCTTTGGTCAGGTTTGGCAGGATGGACTGGTACTCGTCGCCGCCGAAGCGGGTGGCGCTGCGCCCCTCCCCTTCGTGCAATTCGCCGACGATGCGGCCGATCTCACCCACGACGAACTCGCCGAGCAGGTGCCCGTTGGCGTCGTTTATCTTTTTCAGGCCATCTATGTCGGCCATGAGGACGCCTAAAGGTCTCTCCTCGTCGGCCGTCGCCTCCAGGTGGTGCTCGAACTCGTCGTCGAAGCGGGCCTTGGAGAGGAGGCCGGTGAGGTGGTCCTGGTTCACGAGCCTGTGCAACTCGTCGTAGAAAGAGGCCTTGACAGGGTCCTTGTGCGAGAACTCGAGCACAGAGTCGCCCAGAGTGATGCGGTCCCCGTCCGAGAGGACGGCCCGCGACCCCTCAAGCGCTTCGCCGTTTATGACTATCCCCTTGCCGGCGCCGATGTCGCGCACCGCATACCCGCCGGAGCCCGGCTCCCTGTAGACCTCGACGTGCCGCGGCTCGACCTCGACGTCGCGCACCACGATGTCGGCGCTGAAAGGGTCGCTGCCGAGGACCAGCGCGTCGTGGTCTATCTCGAAAAAGTCACCGAGGCCCGGGCCTTGCAAGACCACGAGGTGCGGTCGGTCTATCCTGTCTTCTTTCCTCTGTATGTGCAAGTTGATACAACCCCCGTCTCGGACCCATTCTAACATCTCCCCATGCGGCCGGGTTGCTTGGCCGCCGATGTTAGAATAGGAGGGCTACGGCAGGCGAGTTAGACGCGCGGGGGCCAATACTTGGAAGTACAGGAGAAGCGCACGTATCAGGCGGTCATAGGGCTCGAGTTCCACGTTCATCTGGCGACCACGACCAAGATGTTCTGCGGCTGCCGGGTCACCTACGGGGAGGCGCCGAACACCCACACCTGCCCGGTGTGCCTCGGCCATCCCGGGGCGCTCCCGGTAGTCAACGAGAAGGCCGTGGAGCTTGGGGTGATGGCCGGTCTCGCGCTCAACTGCGAGGTTGCAGACAGGGCAGTCTTCGCCCGCAAGAACTACTTCTACCCGGACCTGCCCAAGGGGTACCAGATCTCCCAGTTCGACGAGCCCATCTGCACCGGCGGGTACCTCGACGTCCCGACGGCCGAAGGGCCGGTGCGGGTAGGCATCACGCGCCTACATCTGGAGGAGGATGCCGCCAAGAACGTGCACGTCGGCACCTCGGGCAGGATGCACGGCTCGGTCGGCTCGCTCGTCGACTTCAACCGCGGCGGCACGCCGCTCATGGAGATCGTCACCGAGCCCGACATACCCTCGCCCGAGGCCGCCAGGGCGACGGCCAACCACCTAAAAGAGATCCTGCGCGCCGTCGGCGTCTCGGAGGCGGACATGGAGAAGGGCCAGCTCCGCTGCGACGCCAACGTAAGCATCCGCAACCCGGACGGCTCTTTCGGCACCAAGACCGAGCTCAAGAACATGAACTCCTTCCGCTTCGTCGAGCGGGGCCTGGTGCGCGAGCTGGAGCGCCAGCGCGGGATCCTCGAGAGCGGCGGCAGCGTAGAGCAGACCACCCTGCACTACGACCCAGAGACCGACGAGGTCCACGAGCTGCGCAGCAAGGAGTACGCCCACGACTACCGCTACTTCCCAGAGCCCGACCTCCTGCCGCTGGAGCTCTCCGAGGCCCACGTCCGCGAGATAGAGGAGCGGCTCCCCGAGCTGCCTGGCCAGATGCTCGACCGCTTCGTCGAGCAGTACGGCCTCAGCGAGTACGACGCCGGGGTGCTCACAGCCGACAGGGACCTCGCTGCCTTCTACGAGAGGGTCGCCGCGGCCGTAGACCCCAAGCAGGCTGCCAACTGGATCTCCGGCGACCTCAGGGCGCTGCTCAACGAGTCGGGGACGGAGATCTCCGAATCAAAGGTCACGCCCGAGCACGTGATCGAGCTGATAGAGCTCGTCACAGATGGCAAGGTCTCCCGCTCCGCCGCGCGCGAGGTCTTGGGCACGGTCTTCGAGAGCGGAGATCGCCCCTCCGACGTCGTCGAGCGCGAGGGGCTCGGGTCGGTGGCCGCCGACGAGCTCTCGGGGATCGTGGACGGCGTGATCTCCGCCAACCCCGACGAGGCCGAGCGCGTCAGGAGCGGCGACAAGAAGGTATTAGGCTTCCTCGTCGGGCAGGTGATGAAGGCGACCCGCGGCAACGCCGACGGCGGTCGCGTCCGACAACTCCTTATGGACAAGCTGAGCTCCTAAGCCCGTGCTCGGAACCGGGCCGCGCGTCGGCGTCCCCGCCGCCGTCCCCGGCCTCGCGGACTCGCTGCGCGGGTCGGGCGCGGAGCCCGTGGCGCTCGAGGTGCCTAGAGCTCGTCCGAGGGGAGGTGTCGCTCTGGCGCGGGAGTGGGTAGCGGACGCGGCCCAGATCTCCTGCTCCCACCGACGCCTCGACGGCCTGCTCCTCGCCGCCGAAGGACCCGAGGAGCTCGCCGGGCTCGCCCTCTCCGCGCTGCGTCTCAACCTCCCCGCGGTGGCCGCCCCCTGTAGTGATACGCACCTTTCGGCCGCGCTCGCGGCGCTCGGTCTTATCCCTCTCGTGGGAGACCCGGCCTCGGTCGCCGTCGAGGTCGCCAGGGGCGGCGGGCCGCGGCCGAGGGATCTGATCGACGATTTCTCCCTGGTCAACGCCCTAAGAGCCGGTCTCGCTTTGGGGGGCGGACCGGAGTTGCTGGTCCACCTCTCGGCCATCGCCAGGGAGGCAGGGTCCGTCGGGTTCTCCCAGACGCTCAGGGTCATCACCCCGGAGACGCCCCAACTCGTCGAGCCCAGCTCCGGGTGGTTCGCCGAGCACGGGACCCCGGGGCTGCTCGCGCTCCTCGACGATACTCTCAACGACACGGGGACCGTCTCCGGGCGTCTACGCGAGGTTCTACCAGCCGGGGTGCCCGAGCCCCCGCCGCCCACCGGATCGCGACTGACATTCGTGGAGGCCAGGGCGAGCGGGGCTGCGGCCCTCTGCCGGGTCGACGAGGGGCAGGCCGAGGTCTCGGGCGAGTGCAGGGTCTACCATTCCGAGAAGTTCGCAGTCAGAGTAGTGGAGGGCGATTTCCTGGAGGCGCCCTGCCTGCTGGTCGTGGGCGGTTGCGGCCCGAGGGGGGGACCCGGACTCACCCGGCTTGAGCGGCTCTCGCGGGTCCTCGAGGAGGACGGGTTGGCTGGCAGCGTGCCGGTCCTCACCGACGGGCTCCCGCCGCGCTCCGGGTCGGGGACCTGGATCTCGCTCTTCTCCCCGGAGGCAGCCGCGGGCGGCGTCATCGCCCGCCTGCGGGACGGGGATACCCTCAGGATCTCCCTGACCGAGGGCCGCATCCGTACCGGGGTCGAGGCCGGCGAGTTGCGACGGAGAGAGCCTCACGAGCTTCCCGACCGTATCGACACAGGCTACGCCGCCCGCTACTCCCGCACAGCGCTTCCGGCCCTCGAGGGAGCGGGCTTCCCCTAGTTCGTCGCGCCCCCGGGAGGGAAGGATTACGCCGGTTGTCGATCCCGTTCGACGAGGAGGCGG
>JADDPU010000580.1 GCA_016781725.1 Rubrobacter sp.
GACGGAGCCGAAGTTCTCCTCGTCGAACTCGTCGTCCTCGATCATGATGTCGAACCTGTCCTCGAGGAACGTCACCAGCTCGACCGTCTGCAGCGACGTCATGACGCCGTTCTCGATCAGGGGCTCGTCGTTGGCGACGTCGCGCCCGCCCGTGACGTTCTGCTGCAGCCATCCGCGTATGGCGGCCCTCGCGTCACCGTTGCCAGAAACCATGCCGTCTCCTCCTATCTGAGCCAGAAGCTCGCTTCGCCGTCGCCGATGTTATACGACCAGTTGGTGAGGTCGAGGGCCATCTCGTGCCGGCCGCCGTCGGCGAACTTGACCAGCAGGTAGTTGCGCCTCCCTTTGCGGGAGAAGAACCCCAGGCGGGCGAGGTCGCCGGCGCGCGCCGAGGTGGGGGACTCCACGAACCTGTAGCGGACGATCTGGACCCCGGCTTCCCTGAAGTACCGCACCGTCTCCCGCAAGAGCGCCCTCACCACGTCCGGGCGCCCGGGCAGCGCCATGAGGTCGAGCACGTAGCCGTCCTGGCCCTTGGAGGCGTCCCTGAGCACGGCGTAGCCGAGCAGCCTCCCTCCGGACCCCGGGGACCTCACGCCGAGCACGGTGACCGGCACCTGGGGGGAGCCTGGCCCGTAGCGCCAGCTCAAGAACGCCGCGTCCTTCTCCGGCAGGCAGGGCACGACGGCGGCCGTCCTCTCGAACAGGTCGTCGAAGGAGTCGTCGAAGCCGCTCAAAACCTCGGCCTCGAGGTCGCCCCCGAAGCGGCTTCCGAGCGTCTCGTCCACCGCGCCTATGCCCCGGTTGAGCAGGGCCTTGAGCGGGCCGGGGATCGGGGCGCGCGGGCGCGGAGCGGGCGGGGCGGCGCGCTCCTCTAGGTCTTCGGTCTCCGCGCCGGGCCTCTCGGTGAACCCGCGGGCCGGCGCGAACTGATCGGGGAGGCCCAGGAGCCTCCTCAGCGGCGCGGGTACCGAGGGCATAGGGAGCCGCGAGACGTTCATCAGCTTCGCCGCGTACTGCAGCTCGCCCGCGACCTTCGCCCCGAGCCGCGTCTCGACCCCGATCACCGCGGGTACCATGTCGCAGACCACGCAGTTCTCGGTGGCGCGAAAGAACGAGCGCATCAGCATGATGGCCTGGAAGCCGTGCTGGGGGAGCACCATGTAGTCCCCCGGCGTGTGGGCTACGACCCTCTGGCCGTCGATCCTGTAGAACTGCGGGAACGCCGCCAGGTGGCCTACCACCTCGCCCTCCTCGGTCGCGGCCACCCAGCGGTGGATCTCGTCGGCCAGCGGATGGGTCTCGTACCAGCGGTAGATGGAGGCATAGTAGTCGACCTCACTCACCTCCGGGAAGGCCGGGTACGCGGCGATGCGCAGCTGCGAGACCTTGTCTTCGAGCTCCGCGCCTTCGAGTC
>JADDPU010000500.1 GCA_016781725.1 Rubrobacter sp.
GGCGGGGAGCTAGGTTACAGGCGACCGAAGGGAGGATTCTTGGAGCGCGAAGAGTTCAGGGACCTGGCGGTAAACAACCAGGCGGAGCTGGATCGGATCAAGGCGGCGACCATGTCGTCCAGCCTGTACAACGAGGACCTGGCACCGACAGGTCCCGAGGAGCGGACGTGGACTACCTATAACATAGCCGCCCTCTGGATCGGGATGGCGATAGTCATCACTACCTACACCCTCGCCTCGGGCCTGATGGCCGCCGGCATGAACTGGTGGCAGGCGCTCTTTACGATCGGCCTCGGGAACGTCATCGTCCTGGTCCCGATGCTCCTCAACGCCCACGCGGGGACCCGCTACGGCGTGCCCTTCCCGGTCTTCGTCCGGGCCTCCTTCGGCGTGAGGGGGGCGAACTTCGCTGCCATCGCGCGGGCGCTCGTCGCGTGCGGCTGGTTCGGGATACAGACCTGGATCGGGGGCCTCGCCCTCAACGCTCTCCTGACCGCTGCCTGGGGCGGCTGGGCGAACGTCCCGTACAACACCGCCATAACCTTTATCGTGTTCTGGGTGATACAGCTCGTCATCATCCTGACCGGCATCGAGGGCGTGAAGTGGTTCGAGTCCTTTGTCGCGCCGTTGCTGCTCGCGGGCGGCCTCGCCCTCCTCGTCTGGGGCTTCGTGGCGGGCGGCGGCGTCGGCGCGGTCTTCACCAACTCGGCCAAGCTCCAGGCGGGCGACGCCCCGTTCTGGGTGCTCTTCTGGCCGTCTCTGGCGGCGAACGTGGGGTACTGGATCACGCTCTCCCTCAACATCCCGGACTTTACCCGCTACGCGAAGAGCCAGCGCTCGCAGGTGGTCGGCCAGGCGCTCGGCCTCCCGCTCACGATGACCGCCTTCTCCTTTATAGGCATCGCGGTCACCGCCGCCACGATCGTGGTCTTCGGCGAGGCGATCTGGGACCCGGTTGAGGTGGTGACGAGGGTCGCGGGCGGCATCCCGCTCCTGCTCATCCTCGCCATGATCATCATCGTGCTCGCGCAGATCTCGACGAACATGGCGGCGAACGTGGTCTCGCCCTCCTTCGACTTCTCCAACCTGGCGCCGAAGTACATCTCGTTCAGGACCGGCGGCATCATCACCGCCATCCTCGGCATCGTCTCTTTCCCCTGGGTGCTCTTCAACAACGTCGGCGCCTACATCTTCACCTGGCTGGTTGGCTACGGGAGCCTCCTCGGGGCGATCGGGGCCGTGATGATCGTGGACTACTGGATCGTGCGCAAGAGGCAACTCGACCTCGCCGAGCTCTACAAGATGGACGGCCGCTACTCCTACTCGAACGGCTGGAACT
>JADDPU010000231.1 GCA_016781725.1 Rubrobacter sp.
CAGCTCTTCTCTGCGGGCTTTCGGCGTCTCCTGCAAGCGGGATTCCTCGTAGAGCGGATGGGCCTGGTTCTTCGCCTCCCAGGACTCGTCCGTATGGAACTGTAGCTCGAATACGTCCCCGGTGCCTCCGACACGCAAGGTGACGTTGATGCCTTTGTAAAGCTCGTGCTTGGGCCAGTAATTCCTGATGTCTCTTTTTTCGAACTCGTACCCCTTCTCGCGCAGCTCGGTGAGTGTGCTTTTCACGGTCCGAGAGTAGCGCTCCGCGGGACACATCATCGTGTATCGCAGGGCGTCGAACACACGCCTCTTCAGCCTTCTGTCGGAGATGTCCGGGTTGTACGCTCTGGCCTGCTCCATCTTGCGGATGATTGAGTCTTCGGTCTTGAATTTTGTGGCAAGATCCACGAGGCGAGCCTCTCGCCGCGAAGCGACTTCGGCGAGATTTTCCGTCACCGCAGGTTCAATCTCACGAACGCGCTCGATTATCTCATCCGCCAGATGCTCGATGACCACCCCCACCTTCTGAGCCGGAGAATCTCGCCCCAACGGCGGCGCAGGCCCAATGTTCGACAATTCTAGAGGGTCTTGCGGTCGCTCGCCTCTGCGAGCAGAGGCTCCCACCTGATTCGTCCGAGGATGACGCGGAGTCCTACCATCTTGCGGCATGACGCTATCGCCTGTGCTTAGATACGCAATAGGGGGCGATCAACGGAACGTACCGTATAGGAGAACAGTTGACCCACCGCAAGAAGCTCATAGAGGTAGCGCTGCCGCTGGATGCGATCAACGCCGAGTCCGCCCGCGAGAAGTCCATCCGCCACGGCCACCCCTCCACCCTGCACCTCTGGTGGGCGCGCCGTCCCCTCGCCGCCTGCCGCGCCGTGCTCTTCTCCTCGCTCGTGGACGACCCCGGCGAGCCGAACGCGCCGACCGAGCTTCTGGAACGGATCGACCGGCTCCCCACGCCGGAGCGGCTGCGGCCTACCTGGGAGGACCTCTCCATCGAGGAGCAGAGGCGGCAACGGCTTTTCGCGTTTATCGAGGAGCTGGTGAAGTGGGAGAGCACTAACGACGAGCGGGTGCTCTCCGAGGCGCGGGCGCTCGTGCGCGCTGCGACGGGCGACGATCCGCCACCGGTACTCGACCCGTTCTGCGGCGGGGGCTCGATCCCCCTCGAAGCCCAGCGGCTCGGGCTGGAAGCGCACGGCTCCGACCTGAACCCGGTGGCCGTCCTCATAACGAAGGCGCTCATAGAGATCCCGCCCAAGTTCGCCGGCATGCCGCCCGTAAACCCCGAGGCTCGCAAGAAGATCGGCTCGGAGGGGAACTGGCGTGGGGCGCAAGGCCTCGCCGAGGACGTGCGCTACTACGGCGCGTGGATGCGCGAC
>JADDPU010000279.1:0-10103 GCA_016781725.1 Rubrobacter sp.
GCCGTGAGCTCGGCGGCGCCGAGTCCGGCCTTGCGCAGGTAGGCTGCGAGCTCATCCAGGATCCCCCGGGGCTCGCGGACGAAGCCGCCCGACCCCACCTGCACCGCCGATGCTCCCGCCAGCATGAACTCGGCGACGTCGGTTCCGCTCGAGACGCCGCCGCACCCGACCACCGGCACGCCGACCATCCCGGCCACCTCGTGGACCGCCCGCAGGGCTATGGGTTTGATGGCGGGCCCTGAGAGGCCACCCCGGACGAGCACCCGCCGCTCCACCGCGTCGATGGTAAGCGCCGGCACCGTGTTGATGAGCGTGAGCCCGTCAGCACCTGCCTCCTCGGCCGCCAAGGCGTTGCCCGAGACCCCCTCGTTGGTCAGCTTCACTAACAACGGCGTGCCGGGCAGGGCCGCGCGGCAGGCCGATACCGTCTCCCCGACGACCGAGGGGCCGGAGCAGAAGGTGAGCCCACCATGCTCCACGTTGGGGCACGAGAGGTTGAGCTCCACCGCCGCGGCCCTCCCGTCGGCGGCGACCCGCTCGCAGAGTCGCGCAAACTGGCTTACCGTCTCGCCCGCCACGGAGACGAAGATGGGCAGGCCGACGTCGTAGCCGTCGAGGCCCGCGAGGAAGCGGTCGATGCCGGGGTTCTGGAGCCCTATGGAGTTCACCATCCCGGCGGCGGTCTCCGAGATCCTGGGCGGCGGGTTGCCGGCCCGCGGCTCAAGGGTGACCGTTTTGGGGATGATGGCCCCGTAGACCTCTTCCGCTCCACGCAGGGCTTCCGCCCCGAGCGTCCCGGCGGCTGGGAGCAGCGGCGTCCGCAGCGGGATCCCGCAGAGCTCCACGCCGAGGTCCGCGGCGCGGGCTACCACGCGAGGGCCTCCGCCCGGAAGACCGGGCCGTCGACGCAGGCGCGAGCGTAAGACCGCTCGCCGTCTCCGAGCACCGGAACCGCGCAACCGTAGCAGGAGCCGTCGGCGCAGGCCATCCTCTCGCGCAGCGCTAGTTGGGCCACCACGCGGCCTTCGGAGGCCCTCTTCGTGGCCGCGAGCGTCTCCGCGGGTCCGCTGGCGTAGAGCGTTGAGTAACGCCCGAGGTCGCCGATCTCCTCGAAGAGCCGCCCCGGGGCATCCGCCGGATCTGCAGTATGGACGAAGCGGGCGGCCGGATAGCCCTGCGCGAGCCAGGCAGCGTACTCCCCGGGGGCAGACTTCGGGATTTCGATGTACGTGTCGTGGGAGACGCCCGCCTGCTCCAGTCGCCGCGAGAGGAGCTTCAGCGGCGCAACCCAAACGCCCCCGCCGACCAGCGCGACAGGGCCCCGGCGAATCTCGAAACCCCGGCCCCGCGGCGGGCTCACGAGGAGCTCTTCCCTTTCTTCCGCCAGGAGGACCGTGCCCCTGCCGCGGACCTCGAAGAGGAGGCTCACGACGTCGCCCTCGTGGTCGTGGGCGAAAAACGGGCGGGCGAGGAAGGGGTCCAGGGCGTGCGCGGCCGAGGCGGGGCGTGCCATCACGAACTGGCCCGGCGCGGGCGGGGAGTCGTTCCAGACGTAGCGGATCAGAGCGTGGTTGCCGAACCTCTCGCGATGCACGACCCTGACGCGGTGAAGCTTCACGCCCGGGTGGCGAAGAGTCCCTGGAGGGAGTTCACGCGCCGGGTCCCGCCGCGGATGGTGGCCTCTATGCCCTGCACGGCGGCGGCGGCGCCTGCCAGCGTCGTAATGCACGGCGTGCCGTGCATCAGCGCTTTGCGCCGGATCAGGTAGCCGTCCGTGCGGGCACCGCGGCCCCAGGGGGTGTTCACTATAAGATCCACCCCGCCAGCCTCGATCAGGCCGAGCACGTCCTCGCCGAGCTCCCCGATCTTGGGCACGACCATCACCGGGAGCCCGTTGTTCCTGAGCACCTCGGCGGTCCCCTCGCTGGCGGAGATCTCGAACCCCAGGTCCGCAAAAGCCCGCGCTATGAGCACGACCGCCCTCTTGTCGCGGTTGGCGACGGAGATGTACACCCTTCCCGAGACCGGCAGCTCCTGCCCGGCCGCGGTGAGCGCCTTGGCGAAGGCGCCTCCGAAGGTGCGGTCTATCCCCATAGCCTCGCCCGTCGAGCGCATCTCGGGCCCGAGCAGCGGGTCCACGTCGGCGAAGCGATCGAACGGGAAGACCGGCGCCTTTACGGAGAAGTGCCCGTTCGACGAAGCCTGCAGGCGCATGTCTCTGAGCTTCTCCCCGAGGAGCACCCTGGTCGCCACCTTGGCCAGAGGCACACCGGTAGCCTTGGAGATAAAGGGCACGGTGCGCGAGGCGCGCGGGTTGCACTCGATAACGAGCACGTCGTCCCCGCGCACGACGAACTGCACGTTCATGAGGCCGACCACGCCGATGGAGAGCGCGAGCCTGCGGGTGTAGTCCTCGATCCTCTGCAGCAGCGCCCGGTGGAGGGTTATCGGGGGGACCACGCAAGAGGAGTCCCCCGAGTGCACCCCTGCCTCCTCCACGTGCTCCATGATCCCGCCGACAAAGACGTCCTCCCCGTCGGAGACGGCGTCTACGTCTACCTCGACGTAGTCCTCCATGAACTCGTCGATGAGGGTTGGATGCCCCGTCCTCACGCTGGTCCTGAGGTAGAGGTCGAGATCCTCGTCGTTGTACACGATCTCCATCCTGCGCCCGCCCAACACGTAGGAAGGCCTGACGACGACCGGGTAGCCGAGCTCGCGGGCCACCGCGCGGGCCTCCTCGGCGGTCGAGGCTGTGCCGAAGCGGGGGTGCGGAATGCCGAGCTCGCCCAAAAGCCGCCCGAAGCGGGAGCGGTCCTCTGCGAGGTCTATGGCATCAGGCGAGGAGCCCAGGATGCGCACCCCCGCCTGCTCCAACTCTCGCGCGAGCTTGAGCGGGCTCTGGCCGCCGAACTGCAGGATCACGCCTTCGGGCCTCTCGCGCCGGATGACCTCGAGAACGTGCTCGGCCGTGAGCGGCTCGAAGTACAGGCGCGCCGAGGTGTCGTAGTCGGTCGAGACGGTCTCGGGGTTGGAGTTGACCATGACCGCGTCGTAGCCGCTCTCGGTGAGGGCGTAGCTGGCGTGGACGCACGCGTAGTCGAACTCTATGCCCTGTCCTATGCGGTTGGGACCGCTGCCGAGCACGACTACCGACGGGTTCTCCCCCCGCCTGACCTCGTCCTCCTCCTCGTAGGTGGAGTAGAAGTAAGGGGTGCGGGCCGGGAACTCGCCGGCGCAGGTGTCGACTGACTTGTAGGTAGGAGAGACGCCGAGCGCCCGCCTCACGCCCCGCACCACCTCCGTCGAGGTGCCCGACGAGGAGGCGATTGCCTCGTCCGTTAGCCCGACCCTCTTGAGCTCCCTCAGCTCCCCGGTGCCAAAAGTCCCCGAGACCGAGCCTTCGGCGGCGACGATCCTGGCGATCGAGGCTATAAAGAACGGGTCTATGCCGGTGCGGGCAAAGATCTCCGGTATGTCCATCCCGTCGCGCAGCGCGTCGAAGATCGCGAAGATGCGGTAGGGGTTCGGCTCGTCGAGGCCTGCCTGCACGTCGTGGGCGTCCACCTCGAGCGAAGCCATTGCCTTCATGAGACTTTCCGTAAAGGTCCGGCCTATCGCCATGACCTCCCCCACGGAGTGCATCCTGGTAGTGAGCCTCGGCGCCGCGAGCGGGAACTTCTCGAAGGCGAACCGAGGAATCTTGGTCACCACGTAGTCGAGCGCCGGCTCGAATGAGGCCGGCGTGGCCCTGGTTATGTCGTTCGGGATCTCATCGAGCGTGTACCCGACGGCCAGCTTGGCAGCTATCTTCGCGATCGGGAACCCCGTAGCCTTGCTCGCCAAAGCGCTCGACCGGCTCACCCGCGGGTTCATCTCGATCACGTAGAACTCGTCACTCCCAGGATCCACCGCAAACTGGATGTTGGACCCCCCGGTACTCACCCCGATCTCACGTATTATGCGTAAAGATGCTGTACGGAGGGTTTGGTACTGGCGGTCCGAGAGGGTCTGGGCCGGGGCTACGGTGATGGAGTCGCCGGTGTGGACGCCCATGGGGTCGACGTTCTCGATGGAGCAGACTACCACCACGTTATCGGCGAGGTCGCGCATGACCTCGAGCTCGAACTCCTTCCAGCCGGCGACGCTTTTTTCGACGAGGACGCTGCCTACGGGGCTTGCGTCGAGGCCGTCGGTGACGGCGCGGCGGAGCTCGGCGCGGTCGTTGGCGGTGGCGCCGCCCTTGCCGCCCAGGGTAAAGCTCGGGCGGATTATGAGGGGGAAGCCGATGGTCTGGGCGAGTTGTTCGGCTTCGGCGAGGTGGCGGACGGTGCGGCTCGGGGGTACCTTCAGGCCGATGCGGTCCATCGCCTCGTGGAAGAGCTGGCGGTCCTCGGCCTTGTGGATGGAGGGTATAGAGGCTCCGAGAAGCTCGACACCGAGTTCGTCTAGGACGCCGGCCTCGTCAAGTCCTACGGCGAGGTTCAGCGCGGTCTGGCCGCCCAGGGTCGGAAGTAGGGCGTCGGGGCGCTCGCGGCGCAGGATCTCGGCCACCGTCTCGACCGTGAGGGGCTCGACGTAGGTGGCGTCGGCGACCTCGGGGTCGGTCATGATGGTTGCCGGGTTCGAGTTCACGAGGACTACCCGGTAACCCTCGTCGCGCAGGGCGCGGCAGGCCTGGGTGCCCGAGTAGTCGAACTCGGCTGCCTGCCCGATCACTATCGGGCCGGAGCCGATGATCAGGATGCTCGAGATGTCGTCGCGGCGTGGCAAGGGCTAGCGGACCGGCGTTTTCCGCGAGACGCGGTCCACGAACTCGTCGAAGAGGTACCCGGAATCCCTCGGCCCGGGGCTCGACTCGGGGTGGTACTGCACGCTCCAGGCCCTACGCTCAGGGCTCGAGATACCCTCGACGGTGCCGTCGTAGAGGTTGCGGTGCGTAAGCTCGACACCTTTCGGCAACGACTCCTCGCGCACGGCGAAGCCGTGGTTCTGGCTCGTTATCTCGATGCGCCCGGTCTTGAGGTTCCTCACCGGGTGGTTCGCCCCGTGGTGGCCGAAGGGCATCTTGTAAGTCTCGCACTCCAGGGCGAGACCCAGGAGCTGGTGGCCGAGGCAGATGCCGAAGGTGGGGATCTCCCCGAGCAGCGGGCGGAGGTTACTCACCGCCTCTTCGAGGGCCGCGGGGTCGCCTGGACCGTTCGAGAGAAAGAGGCCGTCCGGGTCGGCGTCGAGGATCTGTTCGGCGCCCGTGGAACCTGGCATCGCGAGTACGGAGGCGCCGCGGCTGCGGAGCTCCTTGTAGATAGAGGCCTTTACCCCGTAGTCCAGGGCGGCGATGCGGCAGCGCTCCTCGCCGAAGGCAGGCAGCAGGGTAGGCTCCGTCAGCTCGGAGCTCGTCGAGGCGAGGTCGAGGCCAAGCATCGTGGGGTGGGCGTTAGCCTTCTCTTTCAGGATCGAGGGGTCTGACTCTAAGGTCGAGATGACGCCGCGCATCGCGCCCTTGTCCCTGAGGTGTCGGGTGAGGGCGCGGGTATCCAGGCCCTCAACGCCAAGGACGCCGCTCTCCTCCAGGTAGGCGGCAAGGGAGCGCTCGCTCGCCCAGTTGCTGTGGTAGGGGGTGTACTCGCGAACCAGGACCGCCGCGGCCTGGATGCCGCGGGACTCGTCCTCGCCCGGTAGGACGCCGTAGTTCCCGATCAGCGGGTAGGTGAAGAGCAGGATCTGGCCCCGGTAAGAGGGATCGGTGAGGGTCTCCTGGTAGCCGACCATGCTCGTCGTGAAGACTACCTCGCCTGCCACCTCGCCCTCGCCGGCGAAGCTCCAACCCTCGAAGGTCGCCCCGTCCTCGAGGACCAGGGTCGCCCGGTTGCGTCCCTGGCGCGATCCCGGACTCGGCCCTCGCCCGGATATAACCCTACGCGCGTGCTCCAAACCTCGCTCCCGTCCTGTCGTGTACCAACTCTCCGCCAACTATAGTACCCACGACCCTGCCCGTCAGCCTCCGCCCGAGAAAGGGTGAGTTGGAACTGCGGCTGATCAGGGTCCCCCGGCCGACCGTCCACTCCTCCGAGAGGTCCACGAGCGTGAGGTCAGCCGGCGACCCGACGGCCAGGCTCCCGCCTTCCCCGACCCACCGGCCCGGGGCGCAGCCCATGGCCTCGACCAACCGCGACAGGGAGAGCCTGGCGCCGAGGACGAGCTCGGTGTAGAGCGCGGCGAAGGCAGTCTCGTGGCCGAGGAAGCCTGGCGCGGCCTCCTCCAATGGTAGCTCCTTCTCCTCCGACGCGTGCGGGGCGTGGTCTGTCGCCACGAAGTCGAGGACGCCGCTCTGCAGCGCTCCCTCGACGCCGGCGCGGTCCTCGTCCGGACGGAGCGGCGGGTTCACGCGGTAGAGGCCCTCGAGGGTAGAGACGAGGTCGTCGGTGAGGGTGAGGTGGTGCGGGGTGGTGTCGGCGGTGACGTCCGCCCGGCGCTTGAAGAAGCCGACGAGTGCTGCAGATAGGGCGGTCGAGACGTGGGTTATGTGGACCTTGGCTCCGGTCTCGGCGGCGAGTACGAGCGCCGTGGCGGTCGCCGCGTCCTCGGCGCTGGCCGGGGAGCCGGGGAGGCCGGCAAGGGACGCGGCTACGCCGTCGTGGACTACCCCGGTGGCGAGCGAGTGGTCCTCGCAGTGCAGGATCACCGGCAGCCCCGCCGACCGGGCGTAGAGCATCCCGTTGCGCAAGACCCCGGCCGAGGCCGTGCCCAGGCCGTCGTCCGAGACGCAGAAGGCCCCGGCCTCCCTCAGGAGGCGCATCTCCGTCAGGCGCTCTCCCGCAAGCCCGACGTGGAGGGCTGCCGAGACGCGGGCCCGCACCCTCGACTCCTGTTCGATCCGGCGCACCAGCCCGCTGACGATCACGGGACGGTCCACGATAGGGTCGGTGTTCGGCATCATAACGACGCCCGTAAAACCGCCGGCGGCGGCCGCCGCCGAGCCGCTCTCTATGGTCTCCTCGTCCTCGCGGCCCGGCGTGCGCCAGTGGGCGTGCACGTCCACGAAGCCGGGGAAGAGGTGCAGGCCATCGGCGTCGAGCTCGCGCGCCCCGCGCAAACCTTCGCCGACCTCGGCTATCCGCCCTGAGGAGAGGCGCACGTCCCGCACGCCGTCAAGGCCCGTCGCGGGATCGAGGACGTGGGCGTGCCTGATGACGAGCTCAGCCGGTTCTCCGGGGCGGCGGTTCAAGCGGCGACCTCGTAGGCTGAGCCTGTCGCGACAGAGAGGACCGCGGAGCGGACGCAGACGCCGGCGGCGACCTGATCCGGGATCAAGGAACCGGGATCCAGGACGACATCGCCCGAGATCTCGACCCCCCGGTTCACCGGACCGGGGTGCATGACGAGCACCCCACTCTGTAGGTGGCGTCGGGCCACCCCGTAGTAACGGGCGTACTCGCCGACGGAAGGTACACGGGCCCCGGTCATCCTCTCCTTCTGGAGCCGCAGCATGTACAGCACCTCAGCCCTCCAATCGAGGGCGTCGTCGAGGGTAGGCAAAATCGGCAGCCCCCACGCTTCGACGTTTGGGGGCAGGAGCGTACGGGGGGCGACCAGGGCGACCTCCATCCCTGCCCTTTTGAAGGCCGGGATCACGCTGCGGGCCACGCGGCTGTGCAGCACGTCTCCGACGATGGCTACCCGCCGCCCGGCGAGCTCGTCGAAGCCCCCGAGGGCTTCGCTCATGGCGTAGAGGTCGAGGAGTGCCTGGGTTGGGTGCTGGCCGCAGCCGTCGCCCGCGTTGATGACCGGCGCCGACGTGTGGCGGGAGGCCAGGGCCGCGGCACCGGCCGCCGGGTGCCTCAAGACCACGGCGTCGGCCCCGAGGCGGTCCAGGGTAACGACAGTATCTATCAGGGACTCGCCCTTGGCGATGGCCGAGCCCTTGTCCGAGAGCGAGATCACGTCCGCCCCCGAGCGCTTCGCCGCGAGCTCGAAGGAGACAGCCGTCCGGGTCGAGGGCTCAAAGAAGGCGAGGCAGACGGTCTTGCCGGCTAAAGCACCGGGCATGCGTCCGTCCGCGTGGGCCCGCGCGAGGTCGAGGACTGCTCTAAGGTCCTCGCGGCTCGCGTCTTCGAGGGTCAGAAAGCTCTTAATCTCCAACGACGATCACCCCGTCCTCCCCGTCGGTCTCTTTCAGGTTGACCAGCACCCGGTCCCCGCGGGCCGTCGGCACGTTCTTCCCGACGTGGTCGGCCCGGATAGGCAGCTCCCTGTGCCCGCGGTCGACCAGGATCGCCAGGCGAATCGCCGCCGGGCGTCCGAGCTCGAGCAGCGCGTCCATCGCGGCCCGCGCCGTCCTGCCCGTGTACAGAACATCATCGACGAGGACCACGATCCTGCCGGTCACATCGAAGGGTACGTCGCTCCCCCGCAGGTCCGGGTCCTCATCGGCGAGGTCGTCGCGGTGGAGGGTGATGTCCAGCGAGCCCACCGGCACGTCTATGCCCTCGAACTGCCTCACGTTCTCCGAGATGCGGCGCGCGAGCGGGACCCCGCGGGTGAGCACCCCGACGAGCGCCAATCTCTCTAGCCGAGGGGCGTTTCTCTCGAGGATCTCGTGCGAGATGCGGCGTAGGGAACGGTCGAGACCGTCCGGGGTGAGCACCTGCGCGCGCAGGTGCTCGTGAACGCTTGAGCGGGCCAAGCCATAACCTCCTTCGCGCCTCACGGGACGCCGTTAAAGGATCGGTCGTTGCGGATTAACCTACCAGAGGGCGAGAGAGGCGTCAAGCTCCGTAGCGGCCCGCCGCAGATCCTCCGGGATAGGCGCCGTGAACTCAAGGGCCGCCCCGCCGACCGGGTGCTCGAAGGCCAGACGCTCGGCGTGCAGCCAGAGGCGGCGGCCGGGGATGGCCTCGCCGTAGAGGGGGTCGGCGTAGACGGGGTGGCCGATGGCCGAGAGGTGGACCCGGATCTGGTGCGTCCTCCCCGTCTCCAGGCGCACGCGCAGCATCGCCTGGCCCGCTGCCTCCGCGAGCACCTCGAAGTGCGTGACGGCCGGCTTGCCCACACCGGCCGCCATCAACGTCGGGTTGTCGGGGTCCCGGCCCACCGGGGCGTCGATAGTCCCCGTCGCCGGGAGACCCTCCCCCACAACTACAGCCCGGTAGACCCGCGTGACCCTCCGGCCGGCCATCAAGGCGACGAGCCTCGAGTACGCCGGCTCGCCCTTCGCCAGCACCATGAGCCCCGAGGTGTCCCTGTCGAGGCGGTGGACCACGCCGGGCCGTTCGGCGTCCTCACCCCCGGCAATGCCCCTGGCGAGGAGCGCGTTCACCAGCGTCCCCGACGGGTTCCCGGCGCCCGGGTGCACCACCAGCCCGGCCGGCTTGTCCACCACCAGGACATCTTCGTCCTCGAAGACCACGGCCACCTCGATCTCCTCGGGGACCAGGCGCTCCTCCGGGAGCCTGGCCTCGACGCGCTCCCCGTTGCGCACCCGGTAGGAGGGGGCGACCCTCACGTTCTCGACGAGCAAGAGTCCGTCCCCGATCAGCCGCTGAACCGCACTCCGGCTGGTGCCGAGCCGCCTGGCCGCCAGCCGGTCCAGCCGCTCGCCGGCCTCGCTCGGGTCCACTTCGAAGTGCTGGTCGGGCATACCGGCTACGGCAGCTGGTCGGAGAAGGCTTCCCTGACCTCCTCGAGGGCAGCGCCGCGCACGAGCACGGTCTTGTCCCGGACCGACCCGCCCCGCACGACGGCAACCTCAGAGCGGCGGACGCCGAGCGTCCTCGCCAGGAACCGCTCAGCCTCGGCGTTGGCCTTGCCGCTCACGGGCGGCGCCGCGACCCTGAGCCTCAGGGCGTCCTCGCCGTAAGCGCCCTCGATCGAGGTGCCCTTCGCGCCGGGCGAGACCCTCAGCTTGATCAAGACCCCGTCCGCGGTAGGGAGGAGAAATCCCCTACTCACGCCGGCGCAAGAAACGGCTAGCGCGGAAGATACGGCTGTCTCTCCGATCCCGCGACGGCTCCTCCCGGTCGAAGAATTCGTCCGAGTTGCTCCCCTCGGCCAGCGACGGTTCCTCCCGCTCTACCTCCCCGGCCGCCTCCGGCTCGGAGACC
>JADDPU010000279.1:10235-50667 GCA_016781725.1 Rubrobacter sp.
CGGCCGCCTCCGGCTCGGAGACCTCGGTCTCCTGCGCCGTCGAGGACTCGACCTCAGGCTCCCCGGCCTCGGAGGACTCCTCGGCCGGCGGCTCTTCGGCCAGGGGCCCCTCCCCGCGGGCCTCTTCGGGCCGGAGCACCTCCGTAGGAGCATCCTCCGAAACCGTCTCCGGCGACCCCTGGTAAACGGTCGCGTCCTCCGCTTCGGTCCGCCCTTCGGTGCCGGGGTCTTCCGGGACTTCTTCGTCGGTAGTAGGGGTTGACGCCTCTGTGGGCTCGACAATCGCGTGTCCCGAGAGCGTCCGCTCGCCGTCCGTGGCCCCGGGATCTTCGGTCTCGGACCCGGCGGCGAGTTCGGTGCTCGGCTCCTCGGCCAGCCTCGCCTCCTCCTGGGCGGCGGCCTCGCGGACGACGGCGATCGACTCGGTGTCCAGGCGCTGGCGCAGGGAGGCTTCTATCTCCTGGGCCGAGGAGACCTCCATGTTCTCCATCATCTCGAGGTAGGTCTTCAAGAGGTGCCTGAAATCGTTCGAGAAGCTCCTCTTCGCCTCCTGCAGCGCCTCGTAGGACTCCTGGACCCGCTCGATACGCGCCGAGGAGTCGGCGAGCATCTGGTGCGAGCGGCTCTGCGCCTCGCGGACCGTGAACTCCGCCTCCCGCCTGGCGCTCTGACGCAGGTCCTCGGCCTCCCTGGTTGCGGTCCGGCGGAGGTCGTTGGCGGCCTGCTCGGCGTGGACGAGGGCGGCCCGGATCGAGCCCTCAAGCTCCTCGAACTGCTGCAGGCGGTCGCGGAGGCTCGAGATCTCCTCGCGCATCCTCTGGTTCTCCGTGTAGCTGCGCTCGAACTCGTCGGCAACGGCGTCGAGAAAGTCGTCGACCTGGTTCGCGTCGTAGCCGCGGAAGCCGTTCCTGAACTCCTTGCGCCTGATGTCTAGTGGCTTTATAGGCACGTCAGATCACCCCGTTACAGGTCGTATAAAGTTGGCAATGAGGAGCAGCAGTAGGGTCCTGGCGATGGAGAGCCCGAAGATGGCGATGATCGGGGAGAGGTCGATCCCAAAACCTCCTAGCTGCAGCATGGGGATACGGGCCCTTATCGGCATGAGGATCGGGTTGGCCACGGCCCTCACCGCGTCGTAGACCGCCTGCATAAAGCTGCTCGAAGGGTATCCGGGGAACCACGAGAACAGGATCGAGGCGATGATGAACCCGAACAGTATGTAGTAGGTGTAGGTCACGATCCCGGCGAGCAGCTCGCTGATCCGGAACCCGAACTCCTGAAGGAGGGCAGCCGTCATCCGCCCAGGCTCCGGGCCCGCTCGGTAGCCGCCTCGATCCCGTCGTAGACGGCCGCCACGAACCCTGCCTTCTCCATCGCTACGAACGCCGCGGCGGTGGTCCCGCCCGGCGTCATGACCTCGTCGCGCACCTGGTGGGCGCTGCGCTCCTTCAGGAGCACTGCAGTCCCGCCTATAGTGCCGACCACGAGCCTGCGCGCCACGTCGCGCGGGATGCCCTCCCTGACGCCAGCCTGGACGAGCGCGTCGGCGAAGAGGGCCACGTAGGCGGGGCCAGACCCGTGCAGCGCCGTCGCCGCGTCGAAGAGCCGCTCGGGCAGCTCGAGCACGTCGCCGACGTGGCGGAAGATGTCCATCACCACGGGCAGCGTGGCCCGGCCCGCCTCGTTCGCGGTCACTACCGCCGAGCCCAGGCCCACCGAGGCGCACACGTTAGGCATCACGCGCAAGACCGCGGTCCCCTCCGGTAGCTTTTCGACGATGCTCGTGATGGTGACCCCGGCCGCCACGCTCGCAACTGCCTTATCGGTGCCGTCGAAGGCTGGCGACATCTCCTGCATGACCTCTGCCACGTCCCAGGGCTTTACGGCGACGATGACGAGGTCGCTCCATTCTGCAAGCTCGCGGTTGGAGGAGGTGGTGCGCACCCCGACGTCCTCGAAGAGCCTGAGCTGCTCGGGATGGATGTCGCTGACGCCGAGGTCGAAACCGCCGGATTCGGCGAGCCTGAGGAGCAGGGAACCCCCGATCTTGCCCGCCCCGATTATCCCGACCTTCTTCAAATCCCCCCTCGAAGGCTCCTAGAGCTGGTTGAAGAACGCCCGCTCGGCGATGCGCTTGCGCTCTTCGGCGCTGACCTCGACGTCGCGGGGCGTGAGCAAGAAGACCCTGTTGGCCACCGACTGGATGTTGCCGTCGAGCGCGTACGTAAGGCCCGAGCAGAAGTCCACCATCCTGCGACTCAGGTCGCCGTCCACGTTCTGGAGGTTCAGGATCACGGGCTGCTGGCGCTTGAAGCGGTCGGCGAGGTTCTGGGCGTCGTTGAAGCTCGAGGGCTCGAGCACGCTCACGCGGGTGGGCCGCTGGTCTGGGACGGGCCTGAGGTGCGCCGGCGGGTTCTGGCCGGCGTAGCGCTCGCCCCTGCCCGGACCCTCGCTGCCGAAGAGGTCCCCGAGGGAGGTGCCGAAGGCCGAGGATCGCTCGGCGCGCCCGAGCCGCCGGACAGTGGGACCCGGCTCTGCGCCCCGCGCGCCGTTGGCGTACGCCCCCCCTTCGTTGGCGTAGCGGCGGTCTTCTTCCTCTTCGTCCTCGTAGTAATCGTCGTCATCGACCCCGAACCCGAACCAGGCAGCGATCCGGTCCAGACGGTCCCTAACTCCCATCTTTCCTCCTTACGGGCCCATCCTCCTCTATTAGCATCCGCCCGATCCTGACGAGGGTCGCCCCCTCTTCGACCGCCACCTCATAATCGCCGCTCATTCCCATGGAGAGTTCGGAGAGATCGAAGTGCGGACTCCAACTTTTGCGTAGCCTATCACGGATCGTCCTGAGTTTCGCGAAAATGTAACGTACGTCCTCGGGGTCATCTGCCAGCGGAGCGAGGGTCATGAAGCCCCTGGCTAGCACCCTTCCCCCGGTCGCCGCGGCCGCCTCGAGCAACGCCTCGACCTGGCCGGCCGGGACCCCGTACTTGGACTCCTCCCCGCCGACGTTGACCTGGACGAGCACCTCGGTACCCTCCTCGGGCGCCCTTGCGGCGAGCTCCTCTATAAGCCTCACGGAGTCGACCGAGTGAATGAGCGTAACGCGCGGAACGACTACCTTCGCCTTGCGCCGCTGCAGGTGCCCTATAAAGTGCCACTCGAAGCGGTCCCCGAAGTGCTCCTGTTTACTTACCAGATCCTCGGCCCGGTTCTCCCCCACGAGCTCGACGCCGGCCTCGGCGAGCGCGAGGATCTGATCTGGCGCGTAGTACTTGCTGGCGACGAGCACCCTGACCGCCTCGCGGTCGCGCCCGCTCCTCTCGAGCGCCGCCGCCACGTTCTCGCGCACGCGGGCCAGCCTCCCCCGGATGACCTCTTTGCTCGTCTGCACGCTCATGGTGCCACCCTGGCCACAGTGGCGAGGTTGCGCCCCGTGAGCGGCCCTTGCTTCCGGTGTGAGTAGAACAGGTCGGGCCGGCAACCGGTGCACAGCCCCAGATCGTAGACCTCGACCCCAGCCCGCTCGAGGTCCACCCGGATGGCGTCGGGCAGGGACAGGTCCCGCCCGGAGACCACCCCATCCCCGAACTCGCGCGCGAACTTGTCTGCCAGCTCTTGGGACACCTCGTAACAGCACCCGCGGATAGAAGGCCCCACGTAGGCCCGTACCCCCCGCGCCTCCAGCCGCCGCGCCGCCTTCCCGGAGACCCCGGCGAGGGTGCCGCGCCAGCCCGAGTGGACCATGCCAACGCCCCCATCTCCGACGAGGGCTACGGGTACGCAATCGGCCACGGCCACGGAGAGACACAGGTCCCGCTCGGGGGTTACGAGCGCGTCGCCCTCCCCGGCAAAGCCGCCCTCCGACACCAGCGCCACGCCGTCCCCGGCTACCTGCCTGACCCAGGCAGAGGGCCTGTGTCCTACAGCCTCCCTTATAACCGAGAGGTTCGCCTCGACGGCGGCCGGCTCGTCGCCGACCACCTTGGAGACGTTCAGGGAGTCGTAAGGGGGTTCCGAGACGCCGCCAAGCCTCGTGAAAAACCAGACGCGGGCGCCTGCCGGCTCGGGGTCGGGCGCGACGTAGACGGCGCCCCCGGCCGCGGTGTGGACAGCGGCGGGAGCGCCCTGGTGGGCCTTGGTCTGTGCCTCTCGCACGCCTCGGGCGCGGACCTACCGCCGCCGGAGGAAGGCCGGGATGTCGAGCACGTCGCCCGTCTCTTGCGAAGGCGCGGGCTCCTGTTGGGCCTGCTGTTGCTGCGGCTCTACCCCGGAGCGTTCGGTGCGGCGCTGGTTGGCGAGGCGCTGGTCGAAGCCGGTGGCGATCACTGTGACGCTCACCCGATCCCCAAAACCGTCGTCTATGACGGCGCCGAAGATCAGGTTAGCATCCTGGTGGGCTGCGTTGTGGACGATCTCCGCGGCCTCGTTGACCTCGAAGAGCCCGAGGTCGGTCCCGCCGGTGATGTTCAGGATAATCCCCGTGGCCCCCTCGATGCTCGCCTCGAGCAGGGGGCTAGAGATCGCAGTCCTCGCTGCCTCCGCCCCCCTCGCCTCGCTGCTCGACTCCCCGATGCCCATGAGCGCAGACCCCGAGTTGTGCATGATGGTCCGGACGTCCGCGAAGTCGAGGTTGATGAGACCAGGCACCGTGATAAGGTCGGTAATCCCCTGCACACCCTTCCTCAAGATGTCGTCGGCCATCTTGAAGGCGTCCATCATGCTGGTGCGCTTCTCGGCTACCTGCAAGAGCCGGTCGTTGGGGATGATGATCAGGGAGTCCACGTTCTCCTTGAGGCGCTTGATGCCCTCCTCGGCGTAGGTCGAACGCCGCCTGCCCTCGAACGCAAAAGGCCGCGTAACGACCCCGATGGTCAGAGCCCCCGAGTCCCTGGCTATCTTCGCCACAACCGGGGCAGCCCCCGTGCCGGTGCCGCCGCCCTTCCCGGCGGTAACGAACACCATGTCGGCCCCGCGCAGGGCCTCCTCGATCTCGGCCTTGTTCTCCTCGGCGGCCTCCATCCCGACCTTGGGGTCGGCCCCGGCCCCCAAGCCGCGCGTGATCTTCTCCCCTATGTGGATCTTCTGGTCGGCGTCGGTCATCTGCAGGGCCTGCGCATCCGTGTTGATCGCTATGAACTCGACCCCCTGTAAACCGGAGTTGATCATGCGGTTCACGGCGTTCGTCCCCCCACCGCCAATGCCGACCACCTTTATAACCGCCAGATAGTTAGTCGCCGCGTCCAACATCCCTCTCCAACCCTCCATCACACGCTCTCCGGGGGCCCTGCCGGTCTACCTGCCCCGGAACCAGCCCTTGACCGCCTCCACTATGCTACCAAAACTCGTAGCCCCTGCACCTTTACTCTTTGGTCTAAGGTCATCGTTTTTGGCTGCGAAGTATAGCAGACCTACAGAGGTTGCATACTGAGGTTTCTGTACAGGTTGAACCTCGCCCCTGACGCGGCGGGGTGCGGCGGTGCTGGCGCGCACCCCGAGGACCTCTTCCGCGAGGTCGGTCATTCCGTCGAGGAGGGAGCCGCCGCCGGTGAGGACGACGCCGCCGGGGAGCATCTCGCGGGTCCCGCTCCTATCGAGCGAGTCGCGGGCGTACTCGAGCAGCTCCAGGGCGCGGTACTCCAGGATCTGGCTGACAAAGTGGGCGTTGTAGTGGCGGTCGTCCAGCTTGACGGGGGCGACGGAGTCGACGGTGTCGGAGAGGACGGTGCCGTAGCGGAGCTTTATCTCTTCGGCCTTGTGCTGTGGGATCTTGAGCCCGTAGGCGACGTCGGAGGAGAAGCTCTCGCCGCCGATGGGGATAACTGCCGTATGGGTCAGGGCCCCCCTGATAAACGTGGCTATGTCGGTGGTACCGCCGCCGATGTCGAGGAGGGCGACGCCGGACTCGCGATCCGAATCCGAGAGGCAAGCCTCCGCGGAGGCGAGCGGCTCGAGCACGACGCGGGAGACCCTGACCCCGCAGTCCTCGACGGCGCGCAGGAGGTTCTGTATGCTCGAGACGGCGCCGCTGACCACGTGGGCGCGCATGGTGACCTTGCGCGCGGCGAGGCCTACGGGGTTCTTGACCCCCTCCGACCCGTCCAGGACGTACCCCCGCGGCACCACGTGCAGGACCCGCTCGTCCTCGTCCAGCTCCAGCTGGCGGGCCTCCTGGTCCAGCCTGCGCATGAACCGGTCGGTCACCGTCAGGTCCCTCGTGCGGTTGAGGAGGGTCACCTCCGTGTTGAAGGACGAGATGTGGCTGCCCGCGATGCCGACGCTCACCTGCCCCGCTCGCACGCCGCAGGAGTCCAGGGCCTCGGCGATGGATTCGGCTGCCGCCTGGCGGTCGACCACAACACCCCTCTTGAGCCCGTAGCTGGGCGCCTCCCCCACGGAGAGCACCTCAGCCCAACCCCGCCGGGCGTCCACGCGGCCCGCGAGCGCCACGATCTTCGTGGTGCCCACGTCTACGCCGTAAACCAGAGACTGCGCCACCTTCGCCTACCCCGCGGGCTCGCCGCCAGACGCCGGGCCGACCACTACCCTCTCGGGAGATCTTAGGTCGAAGACCTCGGCTTCGGGATGACGCCGCATTATTCCCGTCAAGGCTTCGGCCTGACCCTCGCCCAAGCCTCCGGCGAAGACGACCTTACGTCCCTCCACCGTGGCCTCTATGCCCTGCGGTCCGGCCCCATCCACCGAATCCAGCCTCAGCCCGCTCGCGCTCAACACCCTGGCCAACCCCAAGATCTCCCCCACCTGGTCCCGATCCAACCTCACCCTCCCGAGCCCCGCTCCCCCGAGCCCCGGAAGTTCTTCTCCATCAGACGCCAGGATCACCCGCCGCCCGTCGACCTCGGCGTACAGCACAGGTCGACGCTCCTCAACCTCAACCGTAACTATACCGGATTCCCAATCCTCGGACACCTTCGCACCTTTAACCCAAGGGTTAGACTCTACCTCCCGCTCCAGGGCACTCTCGTTGAGGGTAAGGAGGCTCGCGTGGTCGGGGACGGCGGTCCACGCGTCGGATTCCGGGTACATCCTGGCGCCCTCGACCTGGATACCGGTAACCGGGAAGCTCAGGTAGGCGGCTACCAGGACGGTTAGCGTGGTAGCGGCGGCGACGGCCGTCGCGAGGAGGAGGGCGCGTAGGGAGGTGGTCAGGCTAGGGCTCCTCGTTCCTCCAGCAGCTCGAGCAGCTCCTCTCCGGCCTTGGAGATGTCCCCGGCGCCGAGGGTGAGCACGAGGTCGCCCCTCTCGGAGACGTGACTGAGAACTCGAGGTATGGCGTCCATCTGCGGGATGTAGTAGACGTCGGGGTGGTCTGGCGTCTCGCAGATGGCGTCGACTATCAGCTTGCCGTTCACGCCGGGCTGGGGCATCTCGCCGGCCCCGTAGACCTCGGTGATGAGGACCGTGTCGGCCGAGGAGAAGGACTCCCCGAACTCCCTGTAGAGGGCCCTGGTGCGCGAGTAGCGGTGCGGCTGGAAGACTGCTATTACCCTCTCGTCGGGCGAGACGGTGGAGCGGGCGGCGTCGAGCGTCGCCGAGAGCTCGGTCGGGTGGTGCGCGTAGTCGTCCACTACCCGCACGTGGGCGCGCTCCCCCTTGAGTTGGAACCGGCGGCGCACGCCCCCGAAGTCCTTGAGGGTCTGGGCAGCCTCGAGGGCGTCGTGGCCGAGCCAGCGGGCCACGGCGATCGCGGCCAGGGAGTTGAGCACGTTGTGGCGCCCGTAGACGCCGAGCTCGATCCGGCCGCGCCTCTCGCCGCGCTCGAGGAGCGTGTAGCTGTTGGGGCCGAGGATCTCCGCCCTCAGGTCGCCCGCGGCCAGCCCGTAGGTAGTCACCGGGCAAGGGGACTCCGCCCCGAGCGCCAGGCAGCGCGGATCGTCGGCGCACGCGACCAGGTGGCCGTCGGCCGGCAGGGAGCCCACGAACCGCGAGAACGTTTCGACCACGTCCTCGAGGGAGGAGTAGAAGTCCGGGTGGTCGAACTCCACGTTCGTGACTACCGCGGCCCGGGGACGGAGGTAGAGGAAAGAACGGTCGCTCTCGTCAGCCTCGGCGACCACGAGGTCGGGGCGGCCGAAGGCAACATTGCTCCCGATATCGTTCAGCTCTCCGCCGACCAGCGCCGTCGGGTTCTCGCCGAGGGCCTTGAGCACGTGGGCGGTCATGCTCGTGGTCGTGGTCTTGCCGTGGGTGCCGGCGACGGCTACCCCGCTGCTGCCCTCGAGGATCGAGGCGAGGGCGGCGGCGCGCGGGATCACCGGGATGCCCCGTCTGCGGGCTTCGAGGAGCTCGGGGTTGGTCTTTGGGATGGCGGTCGAGATCACGACGCGCTCGGCGTCCCCGACCTGCCCTGCCGCGTGACCTATGTAGACGGTGATGCCTGCCTCTCGAAGCCTGCGGGTGTAAGGCGAGTCCTTGAGGTCCGACCCAGTGACGCGGTCCCCCCTGCTCTTGAGCACCTCCGCGATGCCGCTCATGCCGGCCCCGCCGATGCCTATCATGTGGGTCTTCACGCTCTGATCTCCTTCTTCTCTGCTACGCCGAGTAGCCGCTCGGCAACCGCTCCTGCCGCCCCCGGGGTGGCCAGAGCGCCGATGCGTTCAGCGAGCCGCTCCCGTCGCGGGTCGTCGTTCAACAGCTCTTCGACGCGGCCCCGCAGGGCCACCGCGCCGACCTCGGAGTCCGCCATCAGCTCGGCGGCCCCCCTCTCGGTGAAGTAGCGGGCGTTGTGCGTCTGGTGGTCGCCCGTCGCGTGCGGGAAGGGGATGAGGATGGCCGCCCTCCCCGCCGCGGCGATGTCGAACAACGACCCGGCGCCGGCCCGGCTGACGACCACGCTCGCGGCGGCCAGGTAGCGCCAGATCTCGTCGACGTACTCGAGGATCACGTGCCTCGGGTTCTCCGTCGAGAGCCGCGCGAAGTCGCGGCGCCCGGAGACCTGGATCACCGTATAAGAGGTCTGACCCCGGAACGCCTCCATCGCCGCGAGGTTTATCTTGAGCGCGCCGCCGCTCCCGCCGAAGATCAAGACCACCGGCGGCTCCACCCCAAGGGCCCGAATCGCCTCCTCGCGCGAGGCCCCGAAGGCCTCGGTTCTGGTCGGCATCCCTACCCACCGGGCCCGCCTCAAATGCCCCCCGGCCGCAGGAAACGTCACCAACGCCTCCTCCGTGAAGCGGCTCGCCAGCCGGTTGACCCTGCCCGGGACCGAGTTCTGCTCGTGCAAAAAGGTAGCCACCCCGAGCGTCCTCGCCGCAACCACGGCCGGCGCACTCGCATACCCCCCCACCCCCAGCACCGCCAGCGGCCGGAACCTCTGTATTATGCGTCTACAGGAGGCGATGGCGCGTAAGGAGAGGAGGCTTGCGCGGGCCTGGGCGAGGGGGTTTCCGGCGAGGCCTGTCAGGTTTAGGGGGTGGAGGGTGTAGCCGGCGCGGGGGACCAGGTCTCTCTCTATGCCGGTGAGGGATCCTATGAACTCGATAACGGCCCCCCTTTCCTGCAGGTTATCCGCCACGCACAGGGCGGGGATGGCGTGCCCGCCCGTGCCGCCGCCGGCGATCAAGATCCGCGGTGGTGTTGGTGGCGACGTTCGCGGAGCCCCTGCTGGTGCGGGGTGTGATCTCTCTGGCTCTCTCACTGTCCTCCGATATCCGGTAGAGGATGCCCACGGCGGCGAAGCATACCAGGAGGCTCGAACCGCCGTGGCTCACGAACGGCAGCGTCATCCCGGTCAGCGGCAGGACGACCATGGCCGCCCCCACGTTAAAGACTGCCTGCACCGTGAGCACGGTGGTCAGCCCGGCGGCCACGCAGCGGGCCATCACCGAGGGGGCGCCGAGCGCGATCTTGAGCCCCGCAAGCGCTATGAACCCGAAGGCGGCTATAACCCCGACCATGCCGAGCAGGCCCAGCTCCTCCCCGATCAGCGCGAAGATCATGTCCGTACCGATCTGCGGGACGTAGGGGCCTTGCCCACCAGCCCCCGCCCCGGCCCCGAAGAGCCCCCCCGCCTTTATCGCGGTCATGGACTGGACCACCTGGTAGCCCGAACCGTCAGCGACGGCCCAGGGATCCAGGAACGTCAGGAAGCGCTCGCGCCTGTAGGGGGCGAGCAGCATCACCACGACGAGTGCTGCAAAGGTCCCGATCCCCGACAGCACCAGGTCCCTCGTCCTGACCTCGGAGGCCCAAAGCGCACCGGCAACGCCGGCAAGCAAGACGACCGAGGTGCCGAAGTCCGGCTCGACGAGGACGAGGACGAAGAGCGCCCCGACCATCAGCAACGGTTTTGGGGGCAGCCCGCACCCGCGGGGCAGGCGGCCGAGCGCGCAGCTCAAGACCAGCACGGCTGCGATCTTGGCGAACTCCGCCGGCTGCAGGCTTACGGGACCAACCACGAACCACCTCCTCGCCCCGCCGATCTCGGTCCCGATCCCCGGAACCAAAACCAGTATTAGGCTAAGGAGCACTACCACGTACAGCGCCGGCGCGTACCGCCGCCACACCGTGTAACGGACCCTGCTTGCTGCCGCGAAGACCACAAGCCCGGCCGCGAGGTGGACGAGCCGTTGGATCAAGAACCCTGTCCCGTGATACCGGTAGGTGGCCGAGTAGATCATGACCAGCCCGAGCAACGAGAGCCCCAGAGCTACGAGAAAAAGGTAGGCTCGCAGGCTGCTCATCTTCCCACCGACCCCCGCCCGCAGGCGAGCCCCCGTACCAGCCGGCCGAACGCTTCGCCCCGCTCGGCGTACCCGTCGAACTGGTCGAAGCTCGCGCACCCGGGAGAGAGCAGGACAACGTCCCCCGGCCTGGCGCGCGACCCGGCCTGCGCCACGGCCTCCGAGAGATCCCTGGCCCGGTAGACGATCCCTCCCCACCCTTCTCTCTCGAGAGAGGCGGCGATGCGCGGTCCCGCCTCGCCCTGGCACACCACCGCCCGGCACCCGCCGAGCAGGGGAAGCAACTCGGAGAAATCCGTGTCCTTCTCGGAACCGCCTAGGATGAGTACCACCGGCGACTCGAAGCTGCCAAGGGCCGCCACGACGGCCGCGGGGTTAGTAGCCTTGGAGTCGTCGACGTACGTCACGCCCTCGCGCTCGACAACTACCTGCATCCGGTGCGACTTGAGCCCGTAAGCGAGCAGCCCAGCAACGATGCCTTCGGGCGCGGCGCCGAGCCTCTCCGCCGCCGCCGCCGCGAAGAGCGCGTTCTCGTGGTTGTGTAAGCCGGCGAAGCGCAACTCCCCAGCGTCTAGCAGGTGGGTACCGCGAAGCAGCAGACTGCCGTCACGGATGGCGGTCTCGCCCTCGCCCACGACGAGCACCTCTGCGGCGAGGTCGGCGGCGGCGTTGCGCCCGATCGGGTCCCTGGCGCTCACCAGCGCGAGGTCATCCTCCCGCTGATCCTCGAAGACGCGGAGCTTGTCGGCTGCGTACTCCTCGAAGGAGGCGTGCCAGTTCAGGTGGTCTGGCCGCACGTTGAGTAGCGCAGCTATCTCGAAGCCTGGATGCCTCATGTAGTGGAGCTGAAACGAGGAGACCTCCAGGATCAGGATGCCGGCCCGGCGGACCTCCTCGAGGCATCCGGTCAGGGCTCTCCAGGAGTTGCCGGCCACGGCGTTCGGCACCCCCGAGGCGTCAAGGACCGCCCGCAGCATATCAACGACGGTGGTCTTGCCGTTCGTCCCGGTCACGGCAGCAACGCGCACTCCCGGTCCGAGCAGTTCCAGGCCGAGCGCGACCTCGGAGACCACGAGGATTCCGCGCTCGTGGGCGGCCCGTAGTACGGGGTCCAGGGGAGGCACGCCGGGGCTCACCACTACCCGGTCCGTGCCGCTCAGGACCTCGGGACCCGCCGCAAGGTCACCCTCGACTCCCAGTTCTGCCAGGGTCTCGCGCAGACGTTCGCCGTCATTTGCATCCGCCGCGCGCACCTCCTCGCCGCGCTCGATGAGGGCTCTGGTGGCCGCCACGCCCGATTCGCCGAGCCCGTATACCAGGGTCCTCACCGGTTCACCCTACCGCGTTGTAGAGGAAGATGTAGTACAGAAAGAACCCGAGGGCCGAGAACGCGGCCTGGGCGATCCAGAAGCGGACCACCACCTTGTTCTCCTCCCAGCCCACAAACTCGAAGTGGTGGTGGATCGGGGCCATCTTGAAGATCCGCCGTCCTGTGACCTTGAAGACGAGGACCTGGAGGATGACCGAGACCGCCTCGAGCACGAACAGGCCGCCGATCACGGGCAGGAGCAGCTCCGTCTTCGTGAGGACGGCGGCCGCGGCGAGGACGCCCCCGATCGCGAGCGAGCCCGTATCCCCCATGAAGATGTCGGCAGGGTGGGAGTTGTACCAGAGAAACCCGACGATGGCCCCGACCATCGCCCCGCAGATGAGCGCGACGTCGTACTGGCGCTCGAGGAAGGCTATCGCCGTGTAGACGACGAGGGCTATCGCCCCGGCCCCGGCCGCGAGCCCGTCTAGCCCATCCGTGAGGTTGACGGCGTTGGTGGTTCCGGCGATCACGAGCAGCAGGAACCCGGAGAAGAGCGCGACCCCCACGACCCCAGGCCCCAACACCAGGCTCAAATCGAAGTATGGTACGAGCACGGTCTGGGTGACGCCGACGTAGCGGACCGCGAGCACGTCTGCCAAAACCACAGCCAGGGTCAGCAGCAGGAACTTGTAGCGCGCGCTCAGGCCCTCGGGGCGCTTCTTGGAGATCTTCTGCCAGTCGTCGTAGA
Source organism: Rubrobacter sp. (assembly GCA_016781725.1). Classification (GTDB taxonomy): domain Bacteria; phylum Actinomycetota; class Rubrobacteria; order Rubrobacterales; family Rubrobacteraceae; genus Rubrobacter_D. Next base: position 22,996 of record JADDPU010000279.1, read on the forward strand.
GCCCGATGCCCGCGACCACCGCTACCAGCAACAGGGTGGCTAGCGTCGCCGCGTTGAAACGGGCCACCACCACGAGGGCCCCAAGGAGCCCCATCAGCATCACTACCCCGCCCATCGTCGGGGTACCGGCCTTGATGAGGTGCGTCTGCGGCCCCTCCTCGCGCACGAACTGTCCGAACTTGCGCGATTGCAAGAACTCGATGAACGTCGACCCGAGCAACACGGTCACCATGAACGCTACAGCAGCGGCGAGTACAACGCTAAACAAGAGCTAAACTCTCCCTCAACTTGCGGGTCAGAATGTCTAGCCCTACGCCCCTCGAACCTTTGACGATCAGGTAATCGCCAGGTCGCAGCTCTTCACGCATCCTCGACGCCGCGTCGGCGGCGTCTGGGTAGTAGAGGGTTCTGCCCGAGAACGTCTCGGCGTACCAGCGCGCCTCGTCCCCCACGCAGACCAGCACGCTCACGCCGAGCTCGTTGGCGAGCTCGCCGATCTCGCGGTGGTAGGCGCGGGCCGCCGGTCCCAGCTCGAGCATACCTCCGAGCACGACGACCAGGCGCCGCCCTTGGCGCCTCGCGCTCTCAGCCGCGTAGCGCAGCACGGCGGCCATCGAGGACGGGGAGGCCGCGTTGTAGGAGTCGTCGTAGACGAGGACGTCGTCGCGCAGGCGGTAGACGTCCCCGCGCATCCCGGACCGCTTGAGACGCGCGACACCCCGCGCCGCCTCATCGAGGTCGAGGCCGAGCGTTACGGCCCCGCCGATCGCCGCAAGCAGGGGCTCGACCAGATGCGTGCCGAAGACCGGAGAGCGAACCTCCGCGGCTTGTCCTTCCAGGTGGGCCACAAAGCGCAAGCCCTCATCGTCTTCGGCGAAGTCCGAGGCCCAAAGATCAGAGCCCTCCCCGGCCCTGGCGGAGAAGACGAGGCGGCGTCCGAGCTGCCTACCCGGAGCGATAGCGGCCTCGGGGACCCCGGCGGGCGAGACGAACGAGCCGTCGCCGGGCAGAGAGGCGGCGAGCTCGCCCTTCGTGGCGGCGATCGCCTCGAGGCTGCCGAAGGATTCCAGGTGGGCCGGGGCTATGGCGGTCAGGATCCCTACCCTCGGGGGCGCGATGCCGCACAGGTGCTCGATGTCTCCGGCGTGGGTTGCCCCCATCTCCAGGACCAGGACCTCGGTGCGCGGGTCGGCCGCCAGGACCGTGAGGGGGAGGCCGATCTCGTTGTTGAAGTTCCCTGCGGTAGCCGAGACCCGCTTGCCGGCGTGGCGCAGTATGGTAGCCAGCGCGTCCTTGGTGGTGGTCTTGCCGACCGTACCCGTGATGCCGACCACTGTCGGGGAGGGAACGTCCTCGCGCAGGAGCGTCCAGCGCGCCAGCCGCTGCAGCGCCCCGAGAGGGTCTTCCACGACGAGGGTGGGTACGTCGAGCCGGCGGGTGGCCACGGTCGCGACCGCGCCCCGCAGGTGCGCCTCGGGGGCGAAATCCGTCCCTTCAGTCCGTCCGCGGAGCGCGAAAAAGAGCTCCCCCTCCCGCACGGTGCGCGAGTCGGTGCTCGCCCCCAGCACCGACCTCGTCCCTCGACCTTCGGGCGTATCGGCCCCCAGAGCCCGCGCCACCTCTTCGAGGGTAGCAGGCCTCACCGGGCCACCTCCGCCGAAGGTCCGCGGTCAGGGGGGACGTTGAAGTAGCCTAAAGTAAAGCTCATAACCTCGCGGAAGGCGGGGACGGCGACCAGCTCGCCCCAGTAGGAGGTCTCTGGCTCGTCGACGGCTATGAGGATCACGTACTCGGGGTCGGTGGCCGGGGCGAAGCCTATAAAGGAGGCCACGTACTCGTCGCCGTAGGTGCCTATCTCGGGATCCACTTTCTGGGAGGTCCCGGTCTTGCCGGCCACCGTGTAACCGGGTATTTGGGCAAGGTGGCCCGACCCTTCGTCGACGACGCCCTGCAACATCCCGCGTACTATAGCCGAGGTCTTCTCGCTTATCACCCGGGGCCCTTGGGCCGCGGGGGCCGCCTGCTGCGTTACGTGAGGGGTGATCCTCCGTCCCCCGTTGACGAGGGCTGCGTAGCCTGAGACGAGCTGCAAGGGGGTGACAGTGAGCCCCTGTCCTATGGGAATGTTGCCGATGGAGACCCCGCTCCAGTCCTCGTAGGCAGGAACTATTCCGAAATCCTCCCCCCACAGGTCGACGCCGGTGGCCTCACCGAAGCCGAAGTCGCGGATGTAGTCGTAAAGCTCGCTACCGCCGAGGGCCTGGGCTACCTGGATGGCCCCGACGTTGCTCGACTCCCTCAAGACGTCGGCGGGGGCCATCACCTTGGTGGGGTGCGGCCGGGAGTCGTGGATCACGTGGTCGGCCACGGCCATGTGGTCGGGCACGACGAAGGTGCTCGCGGGGGTGACGGCCCCCTCCTCCAGCGCCGCCGCCACCGTGAAGGCCTTGAAGGTCGACCCGGGCTCGTAGGGGTCGGTGAGAACCCGGTCGCGCTGGGCCTCTGCGGGTGCCTCGGCGAACCGGTTGTTGTCGTAGCCCGGCGTGTTGGCGAGGGCCACGACGGCCCCGTCGTCCGCGCGCATGACGAGGCCGACGGCGCTCTTGGCGCGGTGCTTCTCCACCGCCGCCGCAAGCGCTTTCTCGAGCTCCTGCTGCACCGCGCTGTCCAGGGTCAGGGTCACGTCCTGGCCGCTCTTGAGCTTTTTGTCGTAGCGGTCCTCTACGCCGCCGAACGCCTCTCCGTAGTCCCCCTGGTACCCGGTGAGCTGGCTAGCGAGGGAGCCGTCGGGATAGACCCTCACGGTGTCCTCGGCAGTCGAGATGCCGGCGATGCCGAGATCCTCGACCCTCTGCGCGGTCTCCGGGGTAACGTCCACCGAGACCACGCTGTAACCCCCGGGTTGGCCGCTGGCGTCCTGCCTGGTGAGGGCCGCCCTAAGCTCCGCCTCGCCCTGACCGGTCTCGGGACCGAGCACCCCGGCAAGCTCCCTCGCGGCGGCCCGGGGGTCCTGGATCTGGTAGGGGGTAGCGATGATGCGGGCGGCCTCGAGGCTCGTCGCGAGCTTCCGGCCGTCGGCGCTGATGATGCTGCCGCGCAGCACCGGCTTCGGGGTCGAGACTATTTCCCCGACTTGCTCGGCGGCGAAGGCCTGGTATCTCTCGTCGTCGGTGAGGCTTATATGCACGGCCCGCCCGCCGAGGAGCAGTCCCGTCATCGCGAACACGGCTGCCACCATCCGTAGCCTCCTGTACCCGACGGTCCGGCTCTCGCCGCCCGTAGACGAGCCGCGAGGGCCTCCCGCGGTGCCGCCGGTGCGTCTCCCGGCAGGGAGGGGAATGACCCGGGCACCGGCGACCCTACCGTCGCCGGCCCGGGTGCCAACGGGAGTCTTGGTACCGCGGGCGCCCTTTACCTTCCCGGCCCTGGGCCGGTCAACGCTGCCGCGGTTCTCGCCCCCTCTCTTCTCCCCAGCTCTGTGTCCCATCCTCCCCTTCTCTCCCGTAGACTCTCAGGTCGCCGCTGCCGGGATCCCGCATCCCCAGCGTCTCCGCCGCGAGCGGTCGGATCCGCCCGGGCCTCGACAGTTCCGCGACCCGAACCTCGAGCCTCTGCCCTTCCGCCCTCACCCGGTCGAGGTCGTCTTCCAGTTCGGCGACCCTCCCGTCGAGGTCGGCGGCGACCGTGTGCAAGTAGACGCTCCCCAGCATCAACAGCACCGGCACCACCACTAGCACTGCAAAGCGACGCCTTCGCCCCACCGCGTCCAGCGGCCTCCGGTCCGGGGCCCGCTTGCGTACGGGCCGCGCGGGCTCCGTCGGGAGCGCGGCCCGGTACCTGCGGTTCGGCGCGGCCATCAGCCGCCGTCCTCGGGCGGCTCGGCGGTTTTTATCGCCGAGCGAAGCCGGGCCGAGGCGCTGCGCGGGTTCTCCTCCAGCTCCCGTTTGGAGGGTTTCTGGACGATACCCCGGCGAAAGACCGGACGCGCCCCGCACACGCAGACCGGAAGCTCCGGCGGACAGACGCAGCGCCCCTCCCGCCCCGAGATAAAGCGCTTTACGAGGCGATCCTCGCCAGAGTGGAACGTGATCGCCACGAGCCTCCCGCCCGGAGAGAGGAGGCGCTCCGACGCTTCGAGCGCACGCCCGAGCCCGCCCAGCTCGTCGTTGACGCGGACCCGCACTGCCTGGAAGACCCTCTTGGCCGGGTTCCCGCCCCTCTCCTTCCACCCGACCGCGGCGCGCACGGCGTCGTAGAGATCGGTAGTAACCCGCAGCGGCCTTCGCCGCACTACCTCGCGCGCGACGCGCCGGGCCTCCCCGCGCGGCACGTCCCCGTACTCGGAGAGCACCAGGGCCAACTCGCCGGCGTCGACCGTGTTCAAGAACTCCGCCGCTGAGTAACCCGAGCTCGTGTCCATCCGCATATCCAGCGGACCCTCCCTGACATAGGAGAACCCGCGCCCGGGCTCGTCGATCTGAAAACTGGAGAGCCCCAGATCGAACAGGATGGCGTCCACGCGCCGCCCCTCATCGGCCATCGCCCGCAAAACCAGGTCGTAGGCCCCGGAGACGAAGTCGAAGCGCGGGTCCCGCAAGAACTCCGACGTCCGCCCCGCAGCCTCGGGATCCCGGTCGACGGCCACGAGCCTGCCGCCGTCTCCGAGCTTCTCCAGTATGCCCCTTGCATGCCCCCCGCCCCCGAACGTGGCGTCGACTACCACATCCTCCGGTCCGAGGTCGAGGGCGGCCAGGGTCTCCTGCAACATGACGGGGAGGTGCTCGGTGGCCATCACCCGCCGAGATCCCTTCCGGCGAACTCCTCGACGATCTCCGAGAACGAGTCGTCGGCGCCCGAGACGTAGCGGTCCCACTCCTCGGAGTCCCAGATCTCCAACCTGTCGTCCACCCCGGTCACCGTGACGTCGCGGCGCAGGTTCGCGTACCGGGCGAGCTTCGTCGGGATCAAAACCCTCCCCTGCCGGTCGAGCGTCGCCTCGAAGGCCATGGAGAAGAACATCCGCGAGAGCTGCCGGCCCCGCGCCGACAGGTCCGCGTTGGCCTTTATGTTGGCCTTGAACGCTGCCCACTCCTCGGGCGGAAAGGCGAACAGACACCGGTCCACCCCCTTGGTAACGATGATCCCGCCTTCGAAGTAAGACCGGAGACGGGAGGGGAGGGTCAGACGCCCTTTCTCATCCAGGGTGTGCTCGTACTCGCCTAGAAGGGCCAGAGCCTCGTCCTCCCACTACGCTCCACTTCGACCCACAACTGGCGAAATTCTTGCATATGCACGGAAAATTCGCAATCTCGACCGGCCCAAAGGCGCCGCAGACCCCTCATTTGCCCGCTTTATACCCCGTTATCCCTCCCCCCTAGGGATCAGGACCCCTATAAGTGATAGGTGTTTCCGCCGGGGGGCCGGCTCTGAGGGGTGGTTGGTCGGGGGGTGGGGTATGTCACATGTGGGGTTCGTTTACTGGTGGCCCCCACAACATGTTGGGTCTCGGCGAAATCGCTGGTTGGTTGCCGGGGTTTGGTAGTAGGTTCGGTGATTCGAGAGGCTTGGTGGGCCCACCAGGACTCGAACCTGGGACCGTCCGATTATGAGTCGGATGCTCTAACCAACTGAGCTATGGGCCCTCGCGGGGTACCTGGGTGGTACCGCTAGCTCCCCCGGCTGGACTCGAACCAGCAACCCTTCGGTTAACAGCCGAATGCTCTGCCAATTGAGCTACAGGGGAAGGTTTGCCGGATCGATTATACGGTGTGGCCGTCCTGGCTTCAAGCGCGGGAGGCTACGGCGCGGAGGGCCTCCTTGAGGGTTTGTATCTCGGCCTGGAGCTCTTCCTTGCGGTCGTAGTCGGGGGTCTCTCGCTTGCCGCGCTCGCGGCTAAGGATCCCGAGCCGCAGCCAGGCCTCCCGGATGGAGGCCTCGGATGGATAGAGCTTCTCGCCTCTCGCTGCGAGGGCTCCGATGTGGTCCATCAGCGGCCTGACCCTCTCATCGAGGAGTATGGCGCCAAGGTCGCTCCCTGCGTGCTCCCGCAGCAAGGCGAAGATACGGGCCTGGGCCTCCTCCCGGAAATCCTCGGTGCGTAGCAGTAAGGGCTCGGTCAGCGCGGGCGCTCGTATCCCCCGCTGGAGCGCGTCGGTCGCGAGGTCCGGACGGGCCAGGACGAGGGCGAGCACCACGCTCCCCGCCTCCGTGTGCGGATCAGACCGACGGATCCTCCGGGGCGAGGCTGGTTCGGTGGCCGGCTCCGCCGCCTCCAGGACCGTGGGGCTCACGCCCAGGGCCTCCGTAGCGAGACGCAGGGCTTCGCGGTAGAGGACTGGGTCTTTGATCTCCTGGATCATGCTCCTCACCTCGGGAACCGCGCGGGAGCGCTCCGTGGCACCCGTGCCGCGGGTGCGCGCGACGATGCGGCGGATGCCGTACTCCAAGATCGGTACGGCATCGTCCAACAGCCCGGCGAAATCCTCCGGAGGGTGCTCGATCAGCCAGTCGGCCGGGTCCTCGGGTAGGCGGAGAACCCGGAGATCCAGCTTCAGCTCCGCGGCGGTCGCCGCCGCCCGCTCTATGGCCTTCTCCCCCGCCGCGTCGGGGTCGAAGAGCACGTAGATCCTGTCCGCGTAGCCGCTGAGCATCCGCAGGTGACCTGGGGTGGTCGCGGTCCCGAGGGTGGCAACAGCGTTTTTTATCCCCGATTGGTAGAGCATCAGCACGTCGGTGTAGCCCTCGACCACGAGCGCCGCACGCTCCCTGCGAACCGCCTCAGAGACCTGCGGAAACCCGTAGAGCAGGTCCCGCTTGTTGAAGATCTCCGTCTCGGGAGAGTTGAGGTACTTGGGCTGGGCGTCGCCCAAGGCCCTGGCACCGAAACCCACGATCCTACCCCGCCGGTCGGAGATGGGGAAGGTGATCCTACCCGCAAACCGCTCCCCACCTCGCGACGAAACCAGCCCCGCCGCCTCGAGGACCTCACGCTCGAAACCCAGCCTCCTCGCCACTCCCAGAAAACCCGATACCCCCCGCGGCGGCGCGTAGCCCAGGCGAAATTCTTCTATAGTAGAAAGCTCAAGTCGACGGCCTTCGAGGTAGCGGCGGGCCTGTTCTGCCTCGGGGGACTTGGATTTCAGGAGGTACTTGTGGTAGTAGACGGCAGCGGCGGCCAGGGCCTTGTGGATCTTCCGGCGGCGATCGGCCCTTGCCTTCGTGGTGGCCGGGTCTCCCCCACCCTCGAACTGCAGGTCGACGCCGGACCTTTCGGCCAGGTAGGAGACGGCCTCGGCGAAGTCGAAGGACTTGAGGTCCATGATGAGCTTGATGGCGTCGCCGCCCCTCTGGCAGTTGTGGGTAACACCCATTTTGGTCAAGAACGTGTGAGAGCCCGTAGTGGTAATGTCGACGACCGTTACGGGCTCTTCTCGGGCAGGCTCCACCCTCTGTACGATAGAGCAAAAATAGCTCGCGCCATCGATCTCGGCGTAGAAGCCTTTCAGAGATTCCCTGCTGAGTATGTGTAAGGAGTAGGCTTTTCCATGCCGCACGCCATCCTTGCCGACCCGCTCCGGTATAGACGAGATCGAGCAAATCTTCCCCGTCTGGATGCACAGGCCAAAGATGCCGTAAGCGAGCTCTTCGGATACCGTGTCGGCCCTGGTCACCCGATCGTTCGTGTAGCCGTCTCCATCAAGATACCCCTCGATAAGGGCTGTCTGGCATTCCGCGGTCCATTCCAGCATCTGGGTCGGCACCCTCTTGTGCTCGCATCCGCGTCCGAACCAGTATCCGAATAGGGCAGCAAGGTCCGTACTGGAGCACGTCACCTCGCAGAGGTTCTTGTCTGGCCTGACGAACTTGGAGCTTGACTTCCCGAATTCCTCATCGAGTATCCGCATGACTCGGGACGCTAGGGTTTCCTCGTGAGCACCAAAGCTCCACTTGAGCCCACCCCTGTAGAGCGAGCCTTCGACAAGCCAGACGCCATAAAGCCAAGCCGTGCGGGTGTTCGTGTGTAGCTTCTCGACCCGCTCTGGGCGTGGCCCTTTGGTGTACGGTTTGATCACTTGCCCTCCCAAGAGAGGGGCATCGTTTCGGTCCTCTGCCGAGATCACCGGGTAGAGCCAGAAGTCTCCACTGCGGACATCCGAGGCGTGATGAGCGGATAGGCGCGGGCCGAGGGTGTTCTTCGTGCGGAGCTTACTGGAGAACCGCAACCCGTCCTTGCCCGAATACCGTTTGTGAACCCCAGGGATAGCTCGCAATGCCTCTTCCCGCCTAACGAAGACGCACCAATGGTCCGGGGTAAGCTCGATCCCCTCCTTCGCCGCGCCGGTCTTGATTCTCAAGGTAGGCCCTGACTTGAACCACTTATCTGTGATGGTCTCGCGGCGTCCGCCGAGACCGATAACCTCGTCGCCGACCTCTGTCGCGGCTATCGGGATCAGGCCCCTCGACGTCCAGATACGCTCGTTGGCCTCAAGGCACCCGAAACAGTAGTAAAACCCCCGGTCGGGGGCGACGCTGAATGAAGGGGTCTTCTCCTGATGGTCGGGGTACGGGCAGAGGCCGGCGAAGCGAGCCCCCTGCCGGCGCAGGGCCGTGAACTCCGAGGTCACCTCGACGATGTTCGCCGCCTCGCGGACCTCCTCTATGCTGCGCTGTGCGATCCTCAATCCCCGGGTCCCCGTTGTACGAGTGTACAAATATCCTTATCCATCGTGGTCTGGATCGAGGGTAATGTTACCCTAACGGCCGTGGATATCCGCGCTCGATCTGTGGAGACGCCGGCGGGGGCCGAGTACGCCGACCTGCCGCCCGGGATCGGCTTCGAGCCGAAGGACGAGCCGCTGCGGCGGGACATCAACCTCTTGGGGCGGGTCCTGGGTCGGGTATTGCTCGAACAGGAGGGTCCAGACCTCTTCGGCACAGAAGAGGAGATAAGGCTCCTGTGCAAGCGGCTTCGCACCGACTACGACTCCGGGCTCGAGGAGCGACTCAAGCGGCGCATCGAGGCTTCGAGCCCGGGTGAACTCCGGAAGATCGTGCGGGCGTTCTCTGCGTACTTCCAGCTCGTCAACATCGCCGAACGATACCACCGGGTGCGCCGGCGGCGGCAGTACGAGTCCTCGCCAGGCAACCCGCCGCAGCGCGCGTCCATCGCCAGCGCGCTCGCCCGCCTGAAGGGAGAAGGGGTTGGGGCGGCAGAGCTCCAGAGGGTACTCGACGGTATGAACGTCGGTCTGGTGCTTACCGCCCACCCGACGGAGGCCTTGCGGCGTAGCGTGCGGCGAAAGCACGTCAGGATCGCGGAGATGCTCGAGGCCCTGGAGTTTCCGGGCCTTACGTGGAAAGAGCGCCGGCGCCTGGAGGAGGAGCTGGCCGAAGAGATCACAGTCCTCTGGCAGACCGACGAGCTCAGGGTCCGCCGTCCCGAGGTCGACCAGGAGCTAGAGCGGACGCTGCTCTACTTCGAGAACCCCCTGATCTCGGCAACCCTCGAAGCGTACCGGGAGTTCGAGGATGAGCTGTCGCGCCAGTTTCCGGAGAGCACCCCGCACCTCGGTCGCGTGCTCGAGTTCGGCTCCTGGGTCGGGGGGGATCAGGACGGCAACCCCTTCGTCGAGCCGGGGATGATCGAAGCCGCCCTCCGGCTGCACCGGGAGGTCATCCTGAAGCGGCACCTGAGTTCCGCGCTCTGGCTCGTAGACCACCTGAGCGTGTCGACCAGGATGATCGAGGTCTCAAGTGAACTGCGTGGATCGGTCGAGCGCGACGAGCGGCTTATGCCCGAGGTTGCCGAGCGCCACCGCACGGTGGACCCCAACGAGATCTACCGCCGCAAGCTGCTCCTCGTCGCCGAGCGTCTGAGGCGAACCCTGGCCGAACCGGGCTCGCCCACCTCCTACGAGAGCGCGGGCGAGTTCGTAGGGGATCTGAAGGTAGTTCGCGAAAGCCTTCTCAGACACGAAGGCGGCCGGATCGCCGACAGTGCCCTGCGCGACCTGATCCGGCAGGTCGATGTGTTCGGCTTCCACCTCGCGAAGCTGGACGTTCGTCAGGAGAGCTCCGTGATAACGCGAACGGTCTCACAGCTGGTGGCCGCGAATACGGGGGTGGACCCGCAGGAGATGGACGAGAGCGCCCGGGCCGCACTCTTGCGGAGGCTCTTGGTGGCGCCCGACCCCCTGCCATCCGTCCCGGAAGGCCTCCCCGAAGAGGCCAGCCGGGTCCTGGAGACCTTCGAGCGTATCCGGCGGTGCGTGGAGGCCTTCGTCGAGCCGCCGGTCGAGACTTTCGTGCTCAGCATGGCCCACCATGCGAGCGACGTCCTGAGCGTACAGCTTCTGGCCCGGCGCGCCGGGCTGCTCCGGGTGGATGGGAGGGGCACATGCACGGCCAACTACCTCAGGATCACGCCGCTCTTCGAGACCGTGGAGGACCTTCGGGGGGCGCCCGGGGTGCTGCGAGACCTGCTGGAGGACCCTTTCTACCGCTCTGCGCTCTCACGGAGCGGCGACCTGCAGGAGATCATGCTCGGCTACAGCGACTCCGGTAAGGACGCGGGCTACGTCACTAGCAACTGGACCCTCTATAAAGCCCAAAGTATGCTCTCCGCGGTGGCCCGCGAATACGGCGTGAGGTTGCGGCTCTTCCACGGGCGCGGCGGCAGCGCGGGACGCGGCGGCGGTCCGAGCTACCAGGCGATCATGGCCCAGCCCGCCCATACTCTCGACGGCAGCATCCGCATAACCGAGCAGGGCGAGGTCATCTCGTTCAAGTACAGCATGCGGGGCCTGGCCCGCCGCAACCTGGATACCATCCTGGCCGCCGTACTCGAAGCGAGCGCCGGCGACGCCCCCCGCGAACCCGAGGCCCGCTGGGTGGAGGTCATGGAGGGCCTCTCCTCCACGTCCCGCGAGGTCTACCGGAGCCTGGTCTACGAAGACGAAGGGTTCTTGCGCTTCTTCGCAGAAGCCTCCCCCATCGGAGAGCTCGCCCTACTCAACATGGGCAGCCGGCCGGCGCGCCGGGCGCAGAACCCGTCGGTCGAGAGCCTCAGGGCTATCCCGTGGGTCTTCGCCTGGACCCAGAACCGCTTTCTGCTCCCGTCGTGGTACGGCGCCGGTAGCGCGTTCGATGCCTACGCCGCCACGGACGAGGGGCTCGGGGTACTGCGCGAGATGTACGAGGGGTGGCCTTTCTTCCGGACGCTCGTGGACTTTATGCAGATGACCCTGGCCAAGAGCGACCTGCGCATAGCCGAGACCTACACGGCGCTGGTCTCGGAGCCGAAAGACAGGGAGAGGTTGTGGAGGAGGATCTCGGAGGAGCACGCCTCCTGCGTCGAGGCCGTGCTCCGAATCACCGGCAACCGGGAGCTGCTGGACGAGAGCCCCGTGCTTCAGAGATCCATACGCCTCCGTAACCCCTATGTCGACCCACTCTCTTACATCCAGGTAAGCCTGCTGCGCCGGCTCCGCGCGCTCCCCGAAGGGTCACCGGACCGGGAGGCAGTACTCAACACCCTGCTCCTGACCATCTCCGGCGTCTCCTCGGGGATGCTGAACACGGGCTGACCAGGCGAGCAGACCTCTCCCTAGGGGCCCCGGGTTGCCCCCGGCCTCGGCGGGCCGGAGCCCGCAACCCTCGTAGAAGCTCCGCAGGTGCGGCTCGAAGTCTACGCGCAGCCAACGCCAGAGGTAGGCTCACGCGGTAGATCACCTCCGGCTCGTCGCGGCGCTCTCCGGTCAGGGCGCCTCACCCCATCCGGCGCTGCCCTTAGGCGAAGATCTCACCCCGGGGCAGGAAGAGCCGCCTGTAGGTCGCCAGGGCGTAGCGGTCGGTCATGCCCGCCACGAAGTCCACGGTCTCGGTGATGGGATCCCGGTCGCTCGCCGCCCGCTCCTCGGGACGCTCGAGGTAGTACTCGAAGAGCGCCGCGACTACACCCGACGCCTTCCGAGTCTCAAGCGAACTCGAATCGTGGTACACGTTGCGAAAGAGCCACGCCCTGAGCTCCATGAGCGCCTCGTAAACCTCGTCGGAGAGGGATATCTCACCCTTTCTCTCGGAGGTAGAGATCATGTCCCGAACCAGCGTGTCTATCCTCACGCTCATCTTCTCACCAAGCACGGAGAGCGGACCTGTGGGTAGGTCCTCCCGGGCGATGATCCCGGCCCGCAGCGCATCATCCACGTCGTGGTTCACGTAGGCTATCCGGTCGGCGACGCGCACGATCTCCCCCTCGCGCGTCGAAGGATAACCCTGTCCTGTATGGTTACGTATCCCATCTCTAACCTCGAACGTTAGATTTAGTCCTTCTCCTCCTCGCTCCAGGTGGTCTACTACGCGCAGGGAGTGCTCGTTGTGGCGGAAGACGCGTCCGTGGGCGGCGAGGACGCGGGAGAGGGCTTCCTCGCCGGTATGGCCGAAGGGGGTGTGGCCGAGGTCGTGGCCGAGGGCTATGGCCTCGGCGAGGTCTTCGTTGAGGTCGAGGGCGCGGGCTATCGTACGGGAGATTTGCATCATCTCCAGGGTGTGCGTAAGGCGGGTGCGGAAGTGGTCGCCGTCGGGGGCTATGAAGACCTGGGTCTTGTGCATGAGGCGCCGGAAAGCCTTCGCGTGGATTATGCGGTCCCGATCGCGCTGGAAATCATTTCTTACCCCGTCTGACGGTTCGGGCCTCGGGCGTCCGGCGCTCTGCTCGACGGCCCAGGGAGCCGGTCTCAGGCGTGAGGTCTGGCCGTGCCCCGGGTCGCTCATGCTGGGCGCCGGGTGGTGGCGGTGAGGCGGGGGCCCGAGAGCGTGGTCCCGGGAGCGTGGGCTAAGACGTGTGAGCGGACGACGCGCAGTACGCTCTCCCCGAGACCGCTCTGCGTGGGCGCGTCCCTGATGGGACCCTCGATCAAAGCTCTCAGCCGCCCGAGCGTACCGGGGGCAAGCGGGAAGGCCTCACCGGTCATCGAGCGGCACTCGGCGCAGAGCACGCCGCCGAGCTGCGGGGCGAAATGCAGCGGCTCGGCCGCGTCCTCAAGGTCAGTCTCGCAGGCCAGGCATACGTCCAGCTGCGGGGCGTAGCCGGCGAGGATGGAGAGCTTCAGGCCGAGGGCCGCCTCGATGGCCTGGAAGCCCGACTCTGCCCCTTCGAGCGCGTCGAGGCCTTTATAGAGCAGGTTGAAGACGCGGCGGTCGGCCTCGTCGCCGCCCGAGAGGGCGCGCACGCTCCCTACCATGCCGGCGGCGGCCTCGAAGCGGGCCAGGTCCTCGCGGATGCCGTGAAAGCTCCGCAGCGTCTCCGCCTGGGTCAGGGTGTCCAGCGTGCGGCCCCGGTAGGCTACGAAGTCCACGCAGGAGAGCGGCTCGAGGCGGGCGCCGAAGCGGGACTTGGTGCGGCGGATACCCTTGACGATCGCCGAGACGAGCCCGGCGTCGCGGGTGTAGAGGTCGAGGATGCGATCCGCCTCGCCGTAGCGGATCGAGCGGAGCACGATCCCCTTACTCTTGTAGACCGCCACCCTCGGCCTCCTCCATCACGGCGACGCTGGCGCTCATGCCGAGCCGCGAGGCGCCTGCGTTCAAGATGTCCAGGGCCTCCTCCAGCGTGCGGATGCCCCCCGAGGCCTTTACTGCCAGACCCTCGGGCGCCTCCTCCCTGAGCAGGGCCACGTCCTCAGGTGTGGCGCCGCCCGGGCCGAAGCCTGTCGAGGTCTTCACGAAGTCCGCGCCGCTGGAGGCGACGATCTGGGTCGCCAGCCGCTTCATCTTGTCCGACAGGTAAGCCGTCTCGATGATCACCTTCACCACCACGTCGTTGAGGCCGTTGTTCATGGCGACGACGCTAACCTCCTGGGTGAGGCTCGCGAGCTCGTCGGCGACGTAGTCGAAATCCCCTGAAAGGAACCTGGAGATGTTCATGACCACGTCCAGCTCCGAGGCCCCCCTGGTAACCGCCTCCCTGACCGCCGAGAGCTTCACGGTCGTGGCGTCCGACCCGAAGGGAAAAGAGACCACGGTCGCCACCTTTACGTCGGCCCCGCGGAGCTCCTTTGCGGCCAGCGGCACGTAGCACGGGGGGATGCACACCGCGGCGAAGTGGTGGCGGGCCGCCTCCTCGCACAAGCGCACGATCTCCTGCCTCTTGGCGTCAGGCTTCAGAAGGGTGTGGTCCACCGTCTTCGCGAACTCCCGCACCCTCATCGCCAACGCCAAGCTCCTCTCTCGACTCCTGAACGTAAGGTGATTATAAACCCAACCGCTCGAGGAACTTCTTGTCGCTCCTCCATCCCGGGCTAACCTTTACCTTAAGATCGAGGTAGATGCGGGTGCCGAGCAGGCGTTCCACGTCGCGGCGGGCCTCGGTGCCGATCTGCTTTATGGTCTTGCCACCTTTGCCGAGCACGATCATGCGCTGGGTTGCGCGTTCGACGTGGATTACCGCGTAGACAACCGTCACGCTCTCCTTGCGCTCTACGTCCTCGATCTCGACGGCCACTGCGTGCGGCACCTCCTCGCGCAGCACGTTCAGCGCCTTCTCGCGCACGTACTCGCCGAGGATCAGGGACTCAGGGTAGTCGGTGATCGTCCCCTCCGGGAAGTAGCGCGGACCCTTGGGCAACAGCCCGACCACCGACTCGAGCAAGGGCTCGACGTTGGTTCCGTCCGTAGCGCTGATCGGGAAGATCTCGCGCCAGTCTCCAAGGGCGGCCACCGCCTCGGCTATGGGCAGGGCCTGCGCGCGGTTGTGGAGGAGGTCGATCTTGTTGATGCCGACGATGGCCGGCGTGCCGGACTCCGCCACGAGGCGGGCGACGTAGCGGTCGCCGGTGCCGACCTCCCCGGCCGCCTGCGGCGCGTCGAGCAGGAACAGGATGGTGTCTGACTCGGAGAGGCTGTCCAGGACCTGCTCCTGCATCCTGGCGCGCAAAGTGTCGCGGGGTTTCTGGGAGCCCGGGGTGTCCACGAAAATCGCCTGGTAGCCAGGCCCGTTGCGCACGCCCCGGATCGGGCCGCGGGTAGTCTGCGGACGGGGGGAGGTGATCGAGACCTTCTGCCCCACCAGCCGGTTGACGAGCGTGCTCTTCCCCACGTTCGGCCGCCCCACCACGGCGACGAAGCCGCTCTTGAGGCCGTTCGTC
Source organism: Rubrobacter sp. (assembly GCA_016781725.1). GTDB lineage: Bacteria > Actinomycetota > Rubrobacteria > Rubrobacterales > Rubrobacteraceae > Rubrobacter_D. The sequence goes on from JADDPU010000279.1 coordinate 38,139, forward strand.
TCCGCGCCGACTATCAGGTCGCCTTTCACAGGTGCTCCGGCCCAAACGAGTTCGGCAGGATCTCCTCGAAGGGGTAGCGGCGCAACCCCGCCCCGTCTTCTACGACCACCTCCTTGCAGCCGAACTCGCGAAGGAACTGACGGCAGGCCCCGCAGGGAAAGCAGGGTGCCGCGTTCGGGCTGAAGACGGCTACCAGCTCTATCTGCCGGTCCTCGGGGTCGGCCGCGGCCATCGTGGTCGCGGCGTTGCGCTCGGCGCAGATGGAGAGCCCGTAGGAGGCGTTCTCGACGTTGCAGCCCGTGTGGACGGCTCCCCCTGAGGTCAGGATGGCGGCGCCGACCAGAAAATCGCTGTAGGGTGCGTAGGCCCGCTCGGAGGCAGCGCGGGCGGCGCTCATCACGGTTTCGAGGTCCAAGTCTTCTCCCCTCACAGTAGCTGGAAGGCCGCCGTGGCCACGAGGACCCCGATCACTGCCCCCATCGCGACCTGGTAGACGCTGTGAATGCCGCTCTCGACCCGGCTCTGGCAGACCAGCAGGGCCATGAGCAGCGAGATCACCGAAACGAGACCGGCGTAGCGCCCGGCCCCGCCGTCCAGGGCTATGAAGCTGGCGGCGACCCAGGCGGCGAAAGCTACAGCCGCGTGTCCCGATGGCATCCCCCCGGCGACGACGCTGGGAGAGCGCGTGACCGCCTTGCCGAAGAGCACTATCAAGACTACCACGCCGAGCGCGACGAGCGTCAGGTGGCCCGGCCAGCGGCGGATGCTCTCGAGGGTCTCGAGGGAGAGTGGGCCCAGGTTGTCAGCCAGGATCAAGTAGCCCACGAGCACGGCCCCCACGCTCGAGACGAGGACCGCCCCTGCCGATACGTCCTTCGCCAGTTTGGCCAGCGGATGGTACTCGCGGGTGACCATGTCCACCACGAACTCCATAGCCGTGTTGAACATCTCGGTAACGAAGACCAGGAGTATGGTCAGCACCAGGACCGCGAGCTCGAGCTTGCTTACCCCCACCAGAAGGCTCGCCACCAGGACCAACACGGCCGCCGCGACGTGAAAGCGCATGTTGCGCTGTGTCCTGACGGCCGAGATCATACCGCGATAGGCGTGCTCGAAGCTGCGTCCCACGCCTTGCTGGCCCTTGACGGGCCGCTCAACCTTCTTCGCCACCCACCTCCCCCATCACTGCCTCCTGGACCCTGGCCATCTCGCTACCGTCGAAGTCCTCCCCGTGGTCCATGCCGCCAAGGTGCAGGGCCCCGTGTACCACCAGCTCCTCTATCCCCATCTCGGGGCTCGCGCACTCGGGGCATACCACCACCTCGCCGACCATCTCCCCGTAAGGCCCGTCTACCTCGAAGCTCAGTACGTCGGTAGGCTCGTCCTTGCCCCTGAACCTGGCATTCAAACCCCGGATCGTCTCCGCGTCGACGAGGGCCACGGAGACTTCTCCGACGCGCCCGAGGTCGAGACCCAGGCGGGAGAAGGAGGCGGCGAAGAGGCGGGCCGCGCGTTCCTCGCCTAGCGAACCCTGGTCCACCTCGTCCAGGACCGCGACGGCGAAGGGCGCGGGAGGCCGGTAGCTCAGCTGACGTCCTCGCCCGTCGCGCCGACGGCTTTACCGGAGGTCTTGCCGTTTCGGGCCTCCGCCGGCGACGCCTCCGGATACTCGACGCGGGGCCCGAGAAAGCCGATCAGGGCCTCCCGGATCGCCTCTCCGGACTCGTGGATGTCATGCATGGTGAGCTCGCACTCGTCGAACTGGCCGTCCTGGAGCTTGCGCCTTACGGTATCCGCGACGACGTCCTCTATGCGCTTGGGCGTCGGCTTGGGCAGGGACTTTACGGTAGCCTCGATGGAGTCGGCGAGCATCATGATACCGGCCTCCTTAGATCTGGGAAGCCCGCTCGAGTAGCGGAAGTCCGACTCGCTGACCTCCGACGGGTCCATGGCCTTCTCCAGCGCCTTGCGGTAGAAGTACTCGATGCGCGTCGAGCCGTGGTGCTGGGCGATAATGTCCAGGATCTCCTGCGGCAGCCCCCAGGCTTCGCCTATCTCGAGACCGTCTTTGACGTGGCGCTTTATCACCTTGGCCGAGAGCGTGGGCGAGAGCGCGGCGTGGGGGTTGATCTGGGCTATCTGGTTCTCGACAAAGTAGGCGGGGTGCTCCATCTTGCCGATGTCGTGGTAGTAGGCCCCGACCTGGGCGAGCAACGCGTTGGCCCCGATCCTCTCGGCAGCCCTCTCCGCCAGCAACCCTACCTGCATGGAGTGGGAGAAGGTACCGGGGGCGTTGCGCAAAAGCTTGTCCAGCAGGGGATGGCGCGGGTCGGAGAGCTCGAGCAGCTTCATGGGGGTGAGGATGTTGAAGGCATCCTCGAGCAGCGGCAGCAGCAGCGTGGCTAGCATCAACGAGAGCAGGCCGTTGCCGAGCCCCAAGACCCCCTGCCACAGAGCGTCCCGGAAATGCCCGCCCCCTACCAGGCCCACCGCAAAGGTAACTACGCCCATCACGACGGCGACGAACAGGCCGGCCTTCATAAGCCGCTGGCGCGAATCGACCCGCACGGTGGAGTAGATAGCAAAGCCCGAGCCGAGAAGCAGGGACGCGGTCAGGAGAAAGTCGTTGCCGCTCATGATCCCGACGTTCACGCTGGTGATCACGACCATCAGGAACATCAGCCGGGGCCCTAGCAGCATCGTCCCGATGATGGAGAGGCCCGCAAGCGGCGTCAGGAACGGGTTGAAAGACAGCTCTATAAAGATCCGGGCGAGCGCCGTGAACATCACGGTCAGGGAGGCTGCGAGGACGATCCGTATCGCCATGTTGGTTTTGAGGATGCGGCGCCCGAAGCGCTCAAGAAAGTACCAGGCGACACCCATCTCGGCCGCTACCACGATACCCACCCCCAACAACACGGTCCAGGGGTTCGGGTCCTGTATCAGGGACTCCAGGCGTTGCAGATCCCCGCTCTCGATGATCCCCTGGGCGACGGTCCGCTCGATGGGAAGGCGCGTGCCGATGCTTATGAGGGCGGTCAAGGCGAGCCAGGTCAGCGTCGTCAGCGCTATGTACAGCCGGGTTCTGGGCTGTACCTGGATCCAGGCCCTAAAGCTCTCGAACCAGGTCGGGGAGCGGTGGAGCTCGTCCACCTTCTTTACGAGGGCCTTTTTGCGGATCTGCTTTCCGGTTTTCATGGTCGAACCGGGGCCGGCATCGTGCCCGGCGTCCTACCCCTTCTCACCCTCTCCAGCCCCTTCGTAGGCGTCTACTATCCGCATAACGAGGTCGCTCCTTACGATGTCGTCGCGCCGCAGCCCGACGAAATCCACGCCCTCCACCTCCCTTAGCGCCTTCCTGGCATCCTGAAGACCGCTCAGGTGTCCCTTGGGGAGGTCGATCTGCGTGATGTCGCCAGTTATCACCATCTTGGACCCGAAGCCCAGGCGCGTCAGGAACATCTTCATCTGCTGCGGGGTGGTGTTCTGCGCCTCATCGAGGATGATGAACGCGTCGTTCAAGGTGCGGCCTCTCATGAACGCCAGGGGTGCGATCTCGATTATACCGCGCTCCAGATGCGCCTGAAACTTTGCCGGGTCCATCATCTCGTAGAGCGCGTCGTAGAGCGGCCTGAAGTACGGGTCTACCTTCGCCATCACGTCCCCAGGCAGGTACCCGAGCGACTCCCCGGCCTCGACCGCAGGACGGGTCAGGATGATCCTGGCCACCTCGCCCCTGTTGAGGGCCTCGACTGCCAACGCCACTGCGAGGTAGGTCTTCCCGGTCCCCGCAGGCCCGATGCCGAAGACTACCTGGTGCTCGCGGATGGCGTCGGTGTAGGCCTTCTGGTTGCGGGTCTTCGGCGCCACCCGTCGTCCCCGGTGCGTGAGGATCACGTCGCCGAGCACCTCCCGCCCTCCGCCGCCGTCCGCCATCTTGTACAGGCGCTCGGCGGTCTCTGGCGTGGGGTGGTGCCCCTCCTCGGCGAGACCGACCAACCCGTCGAAGACGGCCTCAGCCCTCTCGACAGCAACCTCGTTGCCGCGCAGGACGATCTCGTTGCCCCGCACGACGACCTCGCACTCGACGAGTTCCTCGACCCGCCTCAAGACGGTGTCTCGCTCGCCGAAAACCTCCAAGGTCCGGCCCGGCGGTATGACGAGCTTGACTTCTACCTGGCTGCCCGTTGTCGTGTCCGTCTCTACTCCTTTCTTGAACCTTCTAGCTATCAGGAGCCCTCGGCCGTCGGCCTCTCCCGGTCACCTTTATCGCAAAGTCCGGCGCTCTCAGGCAGTACTTGGCGTTCGCCGTGACGCGCGCCGGCATCACCCCTCCTGATACCTGTAACTCATAGCCTTCATTGCAGCCGCTTTCGCGCCAGCGCGGAGAGCTCGCGTCCCTCGGCGCGGCCGCCGGAGAGCTCCATGGCCCGCCCCATGACGGCGCCCATATCCTTCATGCCTGTAGCCCCGGTCTCCGCCACCGCCCGGTCGACTATCTCCTCGAGCTTTTCCTGCGAGAGAGGCTCCGGCAGGTACGAGCGGACGATCTCGGCCTCCGCCGCCTCGGAGGCGGCCCTCTCCTCCCGGCCGGCCTTCCTAAACGCCGTCGCGGACTCCTCGCGCTGCTTGAGCTGGCGCCGCAGGATGGTCTGTTCCTCCCGCTCTTCGAGCTGCCTACCCGCCTCTATCTCCCCGTTCTTGAGCGCGGCCCCGATCATCCGCAAGGCGGCTACGCGGGTCTTGTCCCGCTCCTTCATGGCGGTCTTGGTGTCGCGCCTTATCCTCTCCGACACGCTCACGGCATCCCCAGCCTCTGCCCGCCCATGACGTGCAGGTGCAGGTGGAAAACCTCCTGCCCAGCGTCGGGCCCGTTGTTGACCCGCACGGCGTATCCGCCCTCCGTAACCCCCAGCTTCTCCGCCACGGCGCTGGCGACCGCGAAGAGCCTTTTCGCCACCGCGTCCGGAAGCGCATCGATCGCCTCGAGGTTGGCCACGTGGCGCTTGGGGATGACCAGGACGTGGACCGGGGCCCGCCCGTTCATGTCGTTGAAGGCCAGAACCTCGTCCTCGTCGTGGACTACCTCGGCCTCTATCTCCCCTCCTACTATCCCGCAGAACACGCACTCAGTCTCGCTCATGGCGACCGACTCTCCTCAAGACCTCACCCTACTCTCTAAAGCCGCCCGCGCCCGCGCCACGGCAACCATCCCTGCAGTCTCGCTGCGCAACCTGTAGGGACCCAACCCGGCGAAGGCGAGCCCCGCCTCTGCCGCGAGCCGCAACTCGCCCTCGCTCCACCCGCCTTCCGGCCCCACGAAGAGGCCCACAGGAGACCGAACAAAGGACTCGACGGCCCCCAACCCCGCGGCGTTGTGCAACAGCACCCCGTCCTCCCCAGCCTCGCGGACCGCGCGGACGAACGGCACCGGTTCTCGCACCTCGGGCACGCGGAGCCTGAGCGACTGGCGCGCCGCGGCCTCCGCCACCCGGCGCCAGCGCCCTACCTTCCCCTCGCGCGGGTTCACAACACCCCGCTCCGTCACGAGCGGCACGATGCAGGAAACCCCCACCTCCGTCGCCTTCTCGACCAAGAGGTCCATACGCCCGCCCTTTGGCACTGCCTGGTAGAGGGAGATCTCGGCGTCCCCAGTACGCGTCGCCGCGAGCTCCTCCAGAACGTCAGCCTGCCGCCCGCCGCCGAGCTCCGCGGCGAACAGGCGCCCCGTACCGTCAACTACCTCGACGAGGTCCCCCTCCCTGCCACGCAGGACCTTGAGCACGTGGTGGGCCTCCCCCTCGGGCAGTCGCAGCGGCCCGCCGGCCTCAAGAGCCTGGCCGACGAAGATGCGGGTTATCGGCGTTCGCGTGACGGAACCACCCTCTTACCTGAAGACTCCCCTGAGACGGTCGAAGAAGGAGCCCCCACCGCCGTTGTAGGTCTCCTCGCCGCTCACCGCCTCGAACCTCTCCAACAAGTCTCGCTGCTCGCCCGTGAGGCGGGTCGGGACCATCACGTCCACGACCACCTTGAGGTCCCCACGCCCACGCCGCCTAATGCGCGGCATCCCCTCGCCCTCGAGCGTGAGCGTAGTCCCCGGCTGTGTCCCCGGCTCGATCCTCACCGGCGTGGGCCCGTCGAGGGTGGGCACCTCGACCTCCGTCCCCAGCGCCGCCCCGACGAAGCTGACCTTCATGCGGTGGATCAAGTCTTCCCCGTCGCGCATGAGCTCGGGATCTTCCTTGACCCTCACCCTGACGTACAGGTCACCCGCCGGCGCGCCGGGGTCCCCGGCGTGACCGGCGCCCGAGATCCTGAGCCGCATACCGTCCTCGATGCCCTCGGGCACGCGCAGCCTCCGGGTCTGCACCTCGGAGACCTTCCCGCTCCCGCGGCAGTTGTCGCAGTAGACGTCGATGATCCTGCCCTGCCCACCGCACGTGGAGCACACCTGGGTGGTCACCATCTGGCCGAGGATGCTCTCGCGCACAGTCCTCACCATCCCGGCGCCCCCGCAGGTGCCGCAGACATGGGATTCAGTACCGCCGACCCCTTCGCACACCCCGCAATTGCCGACGATCTGAACGTTGATCTCACGGTCGACCCCGTAGGCGGCCTCCCGCAACGAGACCTCCACCTCGACCTCGGCGTCGCTCCCGCGGCTCGGGGTCTGGGCGGAGGAGGCGCCGAAGAAAGATCCGCCGCCGAAGCGGTCGCCGAAGAAGGCGTCGAAGATGTCCTGGAACCCGCCGAAGGGGTCGCCGCCCGGATAACCGCCGGCGCCGCGCGGCACCTGGTGACCATACGTATCGTAGGCGCGGCGGGCGTCCGGGTTCGAGAGGACCTCGTAAGCCTCTGTAAGCTCCTTGAAGCGTTCCTCGGCGTCGGGGTCGCCTGGGTTGGCATCGGGGTGGTGGGAGCGGGCGAGGCGGCGGTAAGACTTCTTGATCTCCGCCTCAGACGCCTCCCGGGACACGCCCAGAACCTCGTAGTAATCGCGCTTGGTCGCCAACTAGAACCGGGCGTCCAGGGTGTTGGTGAGGGCCTCGGCGGCGGAGCGCACGGTGGTTATGGCAGCGTCGTAGTCCATGCGCTTGGGCCCGATCAGGCTGACCACCCCGTAGGGCCGCTCGCGGTGGCTGTAGGCCGAGGCGACGAGGCTCGTGCCGGTCAGGTTCAAAAAGCCGCTCTCCGCGCCGATCGAGACCACGACGCCGCTGCGCGACACCGAGCGCTGCAGGGCGTCGCTCATCAGGCGCAGGAGCCACCGCCGGCGCTCGAAGATCTCGATCACCGCCGAGAGGCTGCCAGGGTCGAGGTCGTCCAGCCGGCCAAGGAGGGCCGAGACGCCCTGGATGAAGACGCCGCGCTCCGTCGCCCGCCCGAGCACGCCGACGGCCTCCAGGACCACGCCTACCGTCCTCGGGTCGTGGTCGGAGAGGACCTTGCGCGCCGCGAGCCCGAGCTCCAGCTCTCGCCCCAGCGGACGGCCGCACAGCCACGAGTTCAGGGCTGCGAAGATACCGCGAAGCTCCTCGTCCTCCACGGGGGTGGGGAGCGAGATCGCTGCACTCGCCGAAGCTCCGCTCTGCATGGAGACCACAACCAGGAGCCTGCTCTCTCCCATCGGCAGGTAGTCCACGCGGGCTAGCGAGTCGCCGAGCGCGCTGGGACCCGCGACCACGGCCAGCAGGCGGGTCACCTCGCTCATCCCCTCCGAGACGCCCCGCAGGAGCTCGTCCACGTTACCGTAGCCCTCCGGGGTCTCGAAAGGCGTCTCCTCGCCGGAGCCCTCCTCCATCACTGCGTCCACGTAATAGCGGTAGCCGCGGTCGGTCGGCACGCGGCCGGCCGAGGTGTGCGGGTGATCCAGGAGCCCTACCGACTCCAGATGCGAGAGCTCCGCGCGGATAGTGGAGCTGCTCGCGTCCAGCTCGTCGGCCAGGGCATGGCTACCCACGGGGGCGCCGGTCGAGATGTACATCTCGAGCGTCCTTAGCAGTATCTCGCGCTGCCTGTCGGTAAGATCGAGGTTCGTCATAGCGACCATGATTTTAGCATGGGTGAGGGCGCCTCAAATCCATGGCGAGGGGCTCTCAGATACGAAGCGCGGCCAGGAAGGCTTCCTGCGGTATCTCCACGCGTCCTACCTGCTTCATGCGGCGCTTGCCCTTCTTCTGCTGCTCCAGCAGCTTCTTCTTGCGGGTGATGTCGCCGCCGTAGCACTTGGCTATGACGTCCTTGCGGTAGGCCCGCACGGTCTCGCGGGCGATGATGCGCTTGCCGGTGGCGGCCTGGATCGGCACCTCGAACTGCTGGCGGGGGATCAGCTCTTTCAGCTTCTCGGTGAGGGCGCGGCCCCGGTTGTACGCCTTCTCGCGGTGGGCGATGATCGAGAGCGCGTCCACGGGGTCCCCCGAGACCAGCACCTCTACCTTCACGAGATCCGAGGTCTCGTAGCCCCTCGGCTCGTAGTCGTATGAGGCGTAGCCCTTCGTGCGGCTCTTCAGGGCGTCGAAGAAGTCGGTGATGATCTCCGCGAGCGGCAGGTCGTAGGTCAGTTGCACGCGGCGCGTCGAGATGTACTCCATCCCCACGGAGACGCCGCGTTTCTCGTGGCACAGGCCCATCACAGCCCCGACGTACTCCTTCGGGCAGATGATCGTCGCGCGCACGATGGGCTCCCGGATCTCGTCGAAGATCTCAGGCAGGTCGCTCGGGTTGGTGACCTCGACCATCTCGCCGTCGACGATGACCTGGTACTTCACGCTGGGCGAGGAGGCGATGAGGTCGAGGTCGAACTCCCGCTCGAGGCGCTCCTGGATGATCTCCATGTGCAAGAGCCCCAAAAAGCCGCAGCGAAATCCGAACCCCATGCGCGAGTTCTCGGGCTCGAAGAAGAGCGACGCGTCGTTGAGCTGCAGCTTCGAGAGCGCGTCGCGCAGCCGCTCGAAGTCGTCGCCCTCGGTCGGATACAGCCCCGAAAAGACCGTAGGCAAGGCTTCGGCGTAGCCTGGAAGCGGCTCTTTGGCGGGTCTCTCCACCCGCGTCACGGTGTCGCCGACGCGCAGGGCCTCGATGTCCTTGAGGCCGGCGATCACGTACCCGACCTCGCCGGTTCCGAGGGTCGGCAAGGCCGTAGGTTTGGGCGAGTAGCAGCCGACCTCGAGCAGCTCGAACTGCTCGTCGCTGCCCATGGCGCGAACCTTGTCGCCCTTCTTCAGCTCGCCGTCGAAGATGCGGGCCAGGGAGACGACGCCCCGGTAGGGATCATAGTAGGAGTCGAAGATCAAGGCCCGCGTCTCCTCGTGCTCCGTGATCGGGGCTGGCACCCGGTCCACGATGGCGTCGAGCACCCCGGTCACGCCCTCGCCGGTCTTGGCGGAGATCTTGAGTATGTCCTCCTCGTCGACCCCGAGCAGCTCGACCAACTCCTCGGTGACGGCCGGCACGTCGGCTATAGGGAGGTCTATCTTGTTGAGGATCGGGATGATCTCGAGGTCGTGCTCCATGGCGAGGTAGAGATTGGCGAGTGTTTGGGCCTGTATGCCCTGGCTTGCGTCCACTATCAGAAGCGCCCCCTCGCAGGCCGCGATCGCGCGCGAGACCTCGTAGGCGAAGTCTACGTGGCCCGGCGTATCTATGAGGTTGAGCGACCAGTCCCCGTCGTCCCGCTTGTAGAGGACCCTGACGGCCTGGGCCTTGATCGTGATACCCCGCTCGCGCTCGATGTCCATGGTGTCAAGGATCTGGGCCATCCGCTCGCGCTCGGGGACGGCCTCCGTAACGTCGAGGAGCCGGTCGGCGAGGGTGCTCTTCCCGTGGTCTATGTGGGCTATTATGCAGAAGTTGCGCGTACGCTCGATGTTTCTCACCGGCAGATTTTACCATGATTGCCCCTTTGCTCCGCCTGTGTTACATTCTCTCGGTTAGCCCAGTATCAAATCGGAGGAGCAGCGTGCCCGCACCATCCAAGCGTGATAAGCAGAGCGCCAAGCGCGGCGCCCAGAACAAGAGCGTCAGAAGCCGTCTTCGCAACCTCTCGAAGAACTTCTACCGGGCGGTAGAGGCAGGGGACGCGGAGAGGGCCCGCGAGATCCGGGACGAGTCCCAGAAGGTCTTCAATCAGGCAGCCACCAAGGGCGTCATCCACCCCAACAAGGCGGCCCGCAAGGTCAGCCGCCTCGACAAAGCCCTCGCCTCGAACCGGAGCGAGTAGACTCGCTATCCCCGCACTCCGGGAGGTAGTCCCCTGGGGGCGCTCCGCGGACGAGTACGTCAGGATGTTCGTCCTGAAGCCCGAGGATCTCGCCGGCAAGGTTCTCGACTGCGCCGCCGGCCCCGCCAGCTTTAACGCCGAGGCTACCGCGGCAGGACATGAGGTCGTGTCCTGCGACCCACTCTACGACTTCACAGCCGAGGAGATACGCTCCCGCATCGAGGCAACCCACGAAACCGTCGTCTCGAACGCGCGGGCGGCAAGGGACGAGTTCGTGTGGCGGGAGATCGAATCACCCGAACATCTCGGTGAGGTGCGGCTGGCGGCCATGCGCCGCTTCCTCGACGACTTCCCGCAGGGGCTGAGAGAGAAACGCTACCTCGCCCGAGCACTCCCAAAACCTCGGCTTTCCGGAGGGCGCCTTCGACCTCGCCCGCTGCTCCCACTTCCTGTTCACCTACTCCGGGCTATTCTCCATGGACTTTCACCTCGCCTCTATAGAGGAGATGTGCCGGGTCGCGGCCGAAGCGCGGGTGTTTCCGCTGCTCCAGGGTTACGGAAGGAGGTCGCCGCACCTGCAACCGGTGGTAGGCAGGCTAAGGGAGCTTGGCTACCACGTCGAGGTCATAAGGGTGTCCTATGAGTTGCAGCGCGGCGGAGACGAGATGCTCGCGGTTGCTAGGTAGCCCTGGGGTTACCCCGAGAGCTTGAGAACGGTAAGCTCGACCTGAAGCTCGTCACCGAGGTCTTTCCCGCCCTTGAGCCCGCTCTCCAGGTCCAGGACGAGCGCCAGGGCCCGCTCCAGGGCCTCATCATCCAGCGTGCGGCCCTGCTCCTCCAGCTTGCGGGCGACGAACGGCGGGACCTTCAGCTCTTTTGCGACCTCGCTCCGCGAAGCCCCCCTCTCCAAGAGCGCCCGGGCCCTGGCTACGAGTTGGAACTGGCGGCGGACCATGAACGTCAGGCGCAGCGGGGGCTCGCCGGTAGCGATCAGGTCCTCGAGCAGCCTGATCGCCCTGCCCCGCTGCCCGGCCGCCAGCGAGTCCACGAACGCGAAGATGTTGGACTGCACGTCGGGCGGACACAGGAGCGCCACGTCCTCGTGGGTCGCCGAGCCCTCCCCGACGTAGAGCGCCAGCTTCTCCGTCTCCCGGATGAGGCGCATCTTGTCGCCGGAGCAGCGGGTGGTCAGATCCTCCGCGACGCTCTCGGGCAGCTGTAGCCCGAGCTTGCCTGCATGCTCGGCCACCCATTTGACCAGGGCCCTGCCCGTCGGCTGCTCGAAGGTGTGGACCTCGCCGGACTTCTTCACAGCCGCCAGCATCCGCTCGCGCGATCCGAGCTTCTTGCCCATCAGGACCAGGTCGGACCCCGGTGAAGGGTCTTGCAAATACTCCACCACCACGGCCTTCTGGGCCGCGTTCCAGGCGTCCAGGTTCCTGACGACGACGAACGGCCCGTCCCCGAAGAGAGAGAACGAGTTGCACGCCGAAACTACCGCCTCGGGGCCGGTAGCGGCGGCATCGTACGCCTCTACCGCCCGTCCGCGGCGCAGCTTCTCGACCCCGCGCGCCTTGCGCTCCTCGTCGTCTCCCAAGAGCAGGTAAACCGTCACACGAGTATTCTAAACGCTCCCGGCCCCGACGAGCACCAGCCAAAGCACCGTCCACAGAAGGAGCAGTGCTGCCCACAAGGGGCGCCAGTCCTCAGGGAACAGCTTCTCCGCGATGACGGCGGGGGCGCAGCCGGTGTAGAAGAGCCCGACCAGGGACGGGCTGACCTCGGGCGTGGTCACGGTGGCGAACGGGGGTGACGAAGCGAAGCGGGCTACCGCTTCGAGGATCGTGACGAGAAAGCCGTTGCAGGCGTTCAGCGGGTAAGCGAGGGCGGGGGCGACGTTGCCGGCGAGCGAGCCGAGGAGCCCGAGCGTCAGGATCGGGCCGGAGAGCGGCACGGCTACCAGGTTAGTCAGCACCCCGATCACGGAGACCTCGTCGAAGGTCGCGGCCACGATGGGAGAGGTCGAGATCTGGGCCGCCAGGGAGACCGAGATCAGGTCGGTCAACCCTCGGGGCGGCTTCTTTACCGGCCTGAGCAACGTCTTCTCCACGAGGGATTGCAGGGGTTTTCTGAGGAGCAGGATGCCGAAGACGGCGGCGACGGAGAGCTGGAACCCGGTGCTGTAGACGAGCTGCGGGTTGTAGGCGAGGACGGCGGCGAGCATCGTGCTCATGAAGTGCAGGGGCGAGACCTGGCGTCCGAAGAGTTGGGCCGCGAGCACGAAGGTCGCAACGACCCCGGCCCGGA
>JADDPU010000632.1 GCA_016781725.1 Rubrobacter sp.
GCCCGCGCGGGCCTGGAGCGATTGGGGCTCGACGTGCCCCACACCGTGATCCCGCCCGACGTCGTCCTCCCCGCCGTCGGCCAGGGCGCCCTGGCGGTTGCCACCCTGGAGGATCACCCGCTCTACTCCCATGTCCGAGACGTGCTCAACCACGAACCAACGGAGAGGGCGGTACGCGCCGAGCGGGCGATGCTAGGCGCGCTCGAAGGCGGTTGCCGGGTCCCGGTCGGCGCGAGCGGCGACTTCGACGGGGGGGTGGTGCGGCTGAGGGGTGTCGTGGCCTCAACGGACGGCGCGCTAGTCTACCGCGGCCAGGCGGAGGGGGACGAGCCGGAGGAAGTCGGGGGGAGGCTGGCGCGGAGCTTGTTGGAGCAGGGAGCCGCGGTGGTGCTCGGCGAGATCCGGGAGGTGAGGAGTAGGTGATCTACCTGATAGGGAGCGGACCGGGCGACCCCGGGCTCTTCACGGTCAAGGGTGTTCGGTGCATGGAGGAAGCCGACGCCGTCGTCTACGACCGGCTCGCCCCGGAGGCGCTACTGAGGTACGCGAAGCCCGGCGCCGAGAGAATCTACGTAGGCAAACGGCCAGGTAACCCCACGATGAGCCAGGAGGAGATCAACGCCCTCCTGGTGGAGTTGGGAGGCGCCGGAAAGACGGTAGTGCGGCTGAAGGGCGGCGACCCTTACATCTTCGGCCGCGGGGGGGAGGAGGCGCTCGCCCTGGTAGAGGCCGGCCTGCCCTTCGAGGTCGTCCCCGGCGTGACCAGCGGCGTGGCGGCCCCGGCCTACGCCGGCATCCCCGTCACCCACCGCAACGTCTCCACCGGCGTCGCCTTCGTCACCGGCCACGAGGACCCGACCAAGGGCCGCTCGGACGTGGACTGGAGGAGGATCGCGAACGCCGCGGACACGCTGGTGCTCTACATGGGCGTGGGTAGGCTGAAGGAGATCTCCGCGGAGCTCGTCGCGGCCGGCAGGAGCCCCGAGACCCCGGTCGCCTGCGTGCGGTGGGGCACCATCCCCGAACAGCGGACCGTAACAGGCACCCTAGAAGACATCGCCTGTCGGGTCGTTGAAGCGAACCTCAAACCGCCCGCAATTACGGTAGTGGGGGACGTCGTCGCGCTGCGCGAGGCCGGGCTCGACTGGTACGAGCGGCGCCCGCTCTTCGGACGGCGCGTCGTGGTTACGAGGGCTAGGGCCCAGGCCGGAGAACTCTCCGTCGAGCTCGAGAGGCTAGGGGCCGAGGTCTACGAGTTCCCTACGATAGAGATCCGGGCGCCCGAGGACTTCGGGCCGCTGGACACGGCGATCGGGGAACTCGACTCCTTCGGCTGGCTCGTCTTCACGAGCGTGAACGGCGTCGAGGCGTTCCTGGGACGCCTGCGCCACCACGGCCTCGACCTTCGCGCCGTACCGCGCCGCGCGAAGGTAGCTGCCATCGGTCCTGCGACCGCCCGCAAGATAGAGGAGGTCGGGTTGCGCGTCGACGTCGTGCCCGAGGAGTACCGGGCCGAGGCGCTGATCGAGGTTCTCGAGGCCAGCTCTCTCGCCGGAGAACGCGTGCTCATCCCACGGGCGAAGGTGGCGCGCGAGATCCTACCGGAGAAGCTCCGCGAGGCCGGCGCCCAGGTCGTCGTCGCGCCCGCCTACGAGTCCGCCCCGTCCTCCGAAGGGAGAGAGGAGCTCGCGAGGCGCCTCGAGGCGGGCGAGGTCGACTGCGTCACCTTCACAGCCAGCTCGACGGTCGAGAACTTCGTCGGGGCTTTCGGCGCCGAGGAGGCGTCGCGGCTGCTCTCCGGGACGCGGGTCGCGTGCATCGGTCCCATAACCGCCGAGACGGCGCGCGGACACGGCCTCGGGGTCGACGCCGAGGCCAAAGAGTACACTATGGCCGGGCTGGTCGAGGCGGTCACGGACCTCTTCGCCGCCGAGTCGGCAAAGAGAGGTGAATAGGATGGCATTCCCGAAGCAGAGGATGCGCAGGACCCGGCGCACGGCCGGCTTGCGCGGGCTCGTGCGCGAGACGCGGCTCTCGCCTGAGGACTTTATATATCCGCTCTTCGTGACCGCGGGCGAGGACGTGAAGAACCCGGTAGCCTCCATGCCCGGGGTCTTCCAGCTCTCCATAAACCACGCTGTAGCAGAGGCCGAGCGGGCGCACGAGCTCGGGATACCGGGTGTGCTCCTCTTCGGACTCCCCGAAACGAAGGACGAGGCGGGCTCGGGGGCCTACGACCCGGAGGGGATCGTCCAGCTCGCCACCCGCGCCATAAAGGAGGCAGTCCCCGAGTTGCTCGTCGTAACGGACGTGTGCCTGTGCGAGTACACGAGCCACGGCCACTGCGGGGTCGTCCACAGGGAGACCGGCGAGGTCCTCAACGACGTGAGCCTGGAGCTTCTGGCCCGTACCGCGGCTTCGCACGCCGAGGCTGGCGCCGACGTGGTCGCCCCCTCGGACATGATGGATGGGCGGGTTGCGGCCATCAGGGCCGAGCTCGACAACGAGGGCTTCGAGAACACGCCCATCATGGCCTACGCCGCCAAGTACGCCTCGGCCTTCTACGGCCCGTTCCGCGACGCCGCCGACAGCGCGCCGCAATTCGGAGATCGGCGCAGCTACCAGATGGACCCGGCCAACGCCCGCGAGGCGCTCGTCGAGACCGGGCTCGACGTCGAGGAGGGCGCCGACATCGTGATGGTCAAGCCAGCCCTGCCTTACCTCGACGTGCTGCGCCGCGTGCGTGAGGCGACCGATCTGCCCCTGGCCGCGTACAACGTGAGCGGCGAGTACGCGATGGTGAAGGCCGCGGCCCAAAACGGTTGGCTCGACGAGGAGCGGGCGGTCCTCGAGGCGCTCACGGGCATCAAGCGCGCCGGGGCGGACATCATCATCACGTACCACGCCCCCGACGCCGCCCGCTGGTTGTCCGGATGACGGTAGGATAACGCGGTACGTCTTAGGGGCGGCGGATCGCCGGTGCGGGTCACACGATGCACCCTCGGCCCATCCAGCCCGCCTGGGCGGGTTTGCCATGCTCGACGATTACGGGCACGGTGCGGTTGCCGCCGGTGATCCCGAGCATCCGCTCGTATGCCTCGCGGTCCTGCTCCACGTCGTACTCGACGAACTCCACGCCGCGCCGCTTCAGGTTTTGGCGGTCGGCTGGCCGTATGGATGACCTGCCGTAGTGTAGGGTCCTGGCTACCCAGTTTGATTCCAGCGTGATCCAGGACAGTTAAGGGTTCCGTAAGGGATTGGCAAGAGCTGCGTAATTGAGGTAGTGTAGGTTTGGGTCGTGAGCGCTATCCCATGCCTATCTGGCACGACGTCGAACGGAAGGAGCATCCGTCTTGGCCTCGAACTATGATCTGGTGGTGATCGGCGGCGGCACCGCAGGGCTGGTCTCGAGTGCGGGGGCTGCCTCTCTGGGGGCCAGGGTGGCCCTCGTGGAGCGGGACAAGCTCGGCGGAGACTGCCTGTACAGAGGTTGCGTGCCTACAAAGACCCTGATCAAGAGCGCCCGCGTCGCGCACCAGATGCGCCGCTCGGAGGAGTACGGTATCAGGAGCGCAGGCTACGAGGTGGACTTCCCGGCCGTGATGGACCGGATGGACCGGGTCATACAGACGGCTGGCGAGCACGACGAGCCGGCCCGCTTCAGGAAGATGGGCGTCGATGTCTTTCTCGGCGATGAGGCGAACTTCGTCTCCCCCGATGAGGTCTCGGTGGACGGCCGCCGCCTAGCGACGCGCTGCGTGATCCTCTCCACCGGTTCCCATCCCGTCGCGCCCCCCATCGAGGGCCTGGAGGAGGTAGGATACCTCACCAACGTAGAGGCTCTCGGTCTTCGGCGGCTGCCCCGCTCGATAATGATCATAGGATCGGGACCCATAGGCTGCGAGTTCGCCCAGATCTACGCGCGCTTCGGCTCGAAGGTGACCCTCTTCGCCACCGGGGTTCTACCCCTCCCGAAGGAGGACCCCGAGATCAGCGAACTCGCTAGAGAGGTTCTGGTCGCTGACGGCGTCACCTTCCACGGCGGGTACAGGGCCGAGGAGGCTCGGCTCGAAGGCGGCCACAGAGGCGCGGACGCTTTGAAGGTAGTAACGGCCACCAGTGAGGGCGGAGAGAGGATCGAGGTTCGGGCGGAGGAGATCCTGGTCGCCGCCGGGCGCGCGCCCACGACCGGGTCGCTGGCGCTGGAGAACGCTGGCGTAGAGCTGGAAAAGACCGGCGTGAAGGTGAACCAACACCTACGCACCACCGCTCCAAACGTCTATGCCGCCGGGGATGTTACGGGTAAGTACCTCTTCACCCACGTCGCCGAATACCAGGGCCGCACCGCCCTGAGGAACGCCCTCTTCCCGTTAAAGACGAAGGCCGACCATCGCGTCGTTCCCTGGACTACCTTCACCGATCCGGAGGTCGCGCGCGTCGGCTTGACCGAAGAGCAGGCCCGCCAGGAGCACGACGACGTGCGGGTCTACCGCCAGCCTTTCGCCGGGGTAGACCGGGCCCTTGCCGACGGGGAGACGACCGGGTTCGTGAAGGTGGTCACCGGCGGTAGAGGGAAGATCCTGGGAGGGCACATCATCGGGCCCGACGCGGGGAACCTGATCCACGAGATCGTCCTGGCGATGCAGCGGGACATCCCCATACAGGCGCTATCCACCATGATCCACGTCTACCCGACGCTCTCGCAGGCGAACCAGCGAGCCGCGGATAACTACTACCGCGAGAGGCTCTTCACCGACAGGACCCGCCGGGTCTTCTCGGCCTTCTTCGGCGCCCGGCGTCTGCTGGGGCGGCGCCGGGTAGTCCACGACCCCAGGAGGAGAGGGCGCTGAGTGCTGCGCGAAGAGAGTAGGCCAGGAGGTGCAAACCGCATGGACCCACGGGCGGGCCGAGCAAACAAAAGGAAAGGTGCCGGCAAGCTCATCGCCGGCGCCGGCGCCTTGCTTCTGGCCCTCCTGGTTGCCCGCCTCACCGGGGTGACGGAATACATCAGCCTCGACGGCCTGAACAGCCTGAGGGGCTGGATCAACGGCTTCGGGGTGGTCGCTCCCATCGTTTTTATCGTCGTCTACGTCGTTGCGACCGTGGCGTTCTTGCCGGGTGCGCCGCTGTCGCTTCTGGCCGGTCTGGTATTTGGAGCGGTTTGGGGTACCCTGTGGACCGTTATCGGTGCGACGCTGGGGGCTACGCTGGCTTTCCTGATCGGCCGCTACGCTGCCCGCGGGCTTGTGGAATCCTGGACTGCGGACAACCCGCGGATCAGGAAGCTTGACGAAGGGGTCGAGAAACACGGCTGGAGGATGCTGCTCATCACCCGGTTGGTGCCCCTGTTCCCCTTCAACCTGCAAAACTACGCCTACGGGCTCACCCGGATCGGTATAGGCACCTACGTGCTCCTGACAGGGACCTGCATAGTCCCGGGGGTGCTGGTGTACACGTTCGCGGGAGGCTCCCTGGCGAGCGCGAGGGAAAACCTCACCAGGACCTTCGCGTACCTGGGCGTGGCGGCGGTGGTGTTCGTGTTGATCTCCTTGATCCCCGGCTGGTTGGGGAAGAGGATCGGACGGTAGAATGGTACGCTCGCGTTCTACACTGGAAGGCTGGATCGCTGATCCGTGCTGCGCTCTACCCCGTATCACACACGAACATGGTTCGGCGGGTCTGCCTGTGTGCTTCACGTATTCTCGTTACGTTTCGTTGCGCGTGACCGTCCGTGAGGCAGGAGAACCGAGATGACGAGGAGATACTGTTTTGAGTTTTAGAGCCTCGATGGTGGTCGCTCTGACCATGACATCCTTGCTTTTCGTTTCCGCCTGCGGAGGAACCGGTACGGGCGGCGCGGGTTCCTCCGGCGAAGATAGACCGTTCTCGAAGCTGGAAAGAGAAGCGCGTGGCACGACGGTGAACATATCCATGTACGGTGGAGACGATGCCATCAACGCCTACGTGGACGATTACGTGAAGCCTCGGCTCGAAAAGAAGTACGACATCACCCTCGAGCGTACGCCCCTCTCCGACACCGCCGACGCCGTGAACAAGCTTCTCGATGAGAAGACCGCAGGGAAGGACAAGGGTACAATCGACCTCGTCTGGATCAACGGCGAGAACTTCGCGACCGGCGCGGACGCGGGCCTCTGGTACGGTCCATGGGCCGAGAAGCTCCCCAACGCGAAGTATATCGACTGGAGCAGCCAGTCCATCAACCACGACTTCGGCTACCCGGTAGAAGGCCGCGAAGCCCCCTGGGGCAAGGCGCAGTTCGTCATGATCTACGACGCAGCCAAGGTCGATGACCCGCCGAAGGACACAGACGAGTTGCTCTCCTGGACCAGAGAGCATCCCGGACGCTTCACCTACCCGGCGCCCCCGGACTTCACCGGCAACGCCTTTGTGGAGCAGATGCTCTACGGCGTAACGGGCGAGTTCAAGCCCTTCCAGAAACCCTTCGATCAGAAAACCTTCGACCGCGCCTCATCAGAGACCTACGAATACCTCGACAAGCTCGAATCGAACCTGTGGCGGTCAGGCGAGACCTACCCCACGTCCTCCACGAAGCTGGACGAGCTCTACCAGAACGGCGAGGTCTGGCTGGACATGAGCTACAACCCGCAGTTGGCGCAGCGCCAGGTAGACAAGGGCCTCTTCCCGAAGAGCACCCGCACCTACGTCTTCGATTACGGCACCCTGAACAATACCCACTACGTCGCCATCCCGTTCAACTCTCCCAATAAGGCCGGTGCCCAGGTAGTGGCGAATTTCCTGGAGAGCCCGGAGGCCCAGATAAAGAAGCAGGATCCGGGCGGCTGGGGAGACCTGACGGCCCTGGACATTGGGAAGTTGCCGCAGGACGCCAGAAAGAAGCTCACCGAGCCCCAGGGAGCGGCCACGCTTCCCACCGAAGTGCTCCAGAAGAACCGGCTGCCTGAGGCCCGCACGAAGTGGCTACTCGAACTTCAAGATGGCTGGCAAGAGAACGTGCTGAAGAGGTAGCGGTTGGGAAGCCGGCTCAAGATAGCGCTGCTCCTCGCGCCGGCACTCGTGGTGATCGGGGTCCTCTTCGCCGGGGGCCTCGTCGCCGCCCTGGTCCAGTCTCTGGGATATTTTCCGGCCATAGGGATGACGCAGGTAAACCTCGCCGCGTACCGCGAGATCCTCACGGACGGGGACTTCCTTAACTCTCTGCTGCTGACCGTCTACGTTGCCGGGGCCTCCACTGGCATCTCGACGGTCCTTGCGGTGCTGGCCGCGCTGACGCTCAGGCGCAGCAGCGGTCGCTTGTCTGCCGTCGTCTTCCAGTTGCCCATCACCGTCCCGCACCTCGTTGCGGCGGTCGGTATCTCGCTGGTCGTCTCCCAGACGGGACTCGGGGCCCGGCTCGCAGCCGGGCTGGGCCTGATCGGGGAACCGAAAGACTTCCCGGCCCTGCTCTACGACCGTTACTCGATAGGCATCATCCTGACGTACGTGTGGAAAGAGACGCCGTTTGTAGCGCTTGTAGTGCTGGCGTCCCTGCGCGGCGTCGCGGCGGACCTCGAAGACGTGGCGCGTACTCTCGGGGCGGGAGCATGGCAAAGGTTCTGGTATGTGGTCTTCCCCGTCATATCGCCTGGCATCGTCGCAGCCAGCCTCATAGTCTTCGCCTTCACCTTCGGTGCGTTCGAGGTCCCTTACCTGCTCGGAAAGACCTATCCGACCATCCTTCCCGTCACGGCCTACAACGAGTACCGCGACATAGACCTGTCCGCGCGCCCGATCGCGATGGCCATAAACATCCTCATCGCCGCCTTAACCGCCGTCTTCGCCGCGGCGTACCTGCGTTTCGCAAGGGACCTCGGCCGTGGGTAAAAGGCGAGGCGACTTCGGGCTCGTGATCGTGGCGGCGCTCGTGGCGCTGCCGTTCGTCCCGCTCGTCCTGTGGACCTTCGCCGGGGAGTGGCGTTTCCCCGATCTCCTGCCGGCGGAGTGGTCGCTGCGCGGCATACGATACCTTCTGGACCCCGGTAACGGCGTCTTAGGGGCCACACTGATCAGCCTGCTTGTAGGCGTGTCGGTGGCGCTTGCTTCGGTGGCGGTCGGGCTACCGGCGGGGATGGCCCTTGGCGGCTACGAGTGGCGTTTCAAGGGGATAGTGATCTTCTTTATCCTGCTCCCGATCCTCGTTCCGCCGCTCGCCTCGACTATGGGCATCCACCTGACCTTCATCCGGCTCGGGCTAACGGACACGGTGCTAGGTGTGTTCCTGGTACACCTGGTGCCGACCGTACCGTACACCGCCATCATCATGACCAGTATCTTCGTTGAGCGGACCGGAGAGCTGGAGGAAGTTGCGCGGACGCTGGGGGCGGGCCCGTGGCAAACTTTTCTACACGTAACGCTGCCGGCTGCCGCGCCGGGTGTGGCGGTGGCGGGGTTGTTCGCGTTCCTGATCTCCTGGGGCCAGTACATCCTGACGCTCCTGATCGGGGGCGGCAACGTCGTCTCCCTCCCGATGCTTCTTTTCTCCGCCGCCTCGGGTAACGACCCGGTGATCACGTCGGCCCTGGCGCTGGCCTTCGCCGTACCGGCGATCCTGGCGCTCGTCATCGCGCTCCGCTACCTGAAGCCGTTGGAGACCGACAGGGGCCGCGGCTTCTTGGGGCTGGGAAAGGTCTCGTGAGCGCTCCCGCGTCCGGGCAAATCTCGGCGGAGCGCTTAACTCTGCCTGAGAATACGCCAGCCGTCCCATAGGCGTTGGGCCGAGGACACGAAAACCATGCCGGCGAATACCCAGGCTATGGGGGAGACGTAGTCGGGCAAAACCAGGAAGAGCACCCCCGCCACGATGGTTTCGAAACCCTCTGTCAGCGAGCGGCGGAAGTGCAGCCCCCGCTCTGTCAGGCGCTCCTTCTTCAGCCGCTCCAGAACACCGGAGAGGGTCAGAAAAATGGTGCCGTTCAGATAATAGGCGAAGAAGAGAACTACCAGAGCGAGGCGAGCCTCTGGATGCTGGACTGCGAGCGCGACAACGAGACCACCGTACATAAAGAAGTCCGCCACGATATCGACGAACGCGCCGAGCTCGGATGCCCTGTTCCGAAGGCGGGCCACCTCGCCGTCCAGACCGTCGAGGAGGCGGTTGAGAAGCCAGAGAACGAGCGCCAGGGCGTTGAGGCCGAAGGCAGTGGCCACCAGACAGAGCGCACCGAAACCGAGGCTCGCGCCGCTGAGAGCGTTGCCCGTAACGCCCCTCTCCGCCAGGATGCGGGCCGGCAGTCTGTAGAAGGGCTTGGCGCTCTGGCGGAGTTTCTCGTCCAGCATTCTCCGATCATAACAGCGGGAACGCCCATCGGGAGGCGGCTCACCCCGTCCACCCGCTGGCCGGTGATCGGGGGAGGGTGCTACCGTTATGCCGGGCGCTGTATCGGCGCGAAGGAACAGCAGAACGCTTGGAAGTGAGAATGCACGCAAACCCTGGTACCCGGCCTCCAGAGCTAATGGTGAACCCTTGAAAGGTGTCCGATGAAGCCCGGTCCCAGGACCTTAAGGTGGATCAGGTTTATGTTGAGCCTGGCGGGTCTGGCAGGGTTTGCCCTTTTTTACCTGCTCTCGGCGGATTTCAGATCGGAGGTCGACCAGGCCGCGGGGATACTGGGCCGTGCGGATGTCGCGGGCCTCAGGGACTACATCCTCTCGTTTGGGGTCTGGGCCCCGATCGTTTCGGCGCTGCTGATGATCCTGCAGGCCCTCGTGGCCCCGCTCCCGGCCTTCGTCCTGACGTTCGCCAACGGCCTGGCTTTCGGGACCTTCTGGGGCGGGCTATTGAGCCTCATTAGCGCCTCCCTGGCGGCCGCGCTGAGCTTCTGGATCGCGCGCTTTCTCGGGCGGGGGCCGGTCGAGGCACTCGTCGGGCGCGAGCATCTGGGAGCAGCGGATCGCTGGTTCCTGCGCTGGGGCGCGTACGCGATCCTGGTCGCGCGCCTTGTTCCCGTAGTCTCCTTCGACATCATCTCCTACGCGGCCGGCCTCACCCGCCTGGGGTTCTGGCGGTTCATGTTCGCCACCGTCATCGGAATGACCCCGGCGACGTTCGTCTACGCTTACCTCGGAGGAAAGGCGCCCCAGTACGTTCAGGTCTTGCTGGTTGTGTTCGGTGTCGTAATCGCTGGATCCGTGGTGGCTGCCGGCATCCGGCGAAGGAGACAGGGAAAGAGGATACCGCTGATCGAGGACGAAGACGTTATCGAATCGAGCGAGGATGACTTTGATGGGTGATCTACCGGATAGTCAAGACAAAAAAAGGCCTTGCTTGCCCGGGTGTGGCGCTGAAGCAGTGGTGGGGACCGAAACGGTATCACGTTTGCAGCCGGGTGCCTCGGCTCTCCGGTGTCCTGGATCTGGTAAGTCGTGCGCGGGGGAGGGTTCTTGAGCGCCGGTTTGGAGTTGAGAAACCTGACGCATCGGTACACACAAGGTTCCTCTGCGGCGCTCTCGCAGCTCTCCGTCGAAGTGAACCCCCAGGAACTCGTCGCCTTCCTCGGGCCCTCGGGCTGCGGCAAGACGACGGCGTTGAGGATCATAGCCGGCCTCTTGCGCCCCACGTCGGGGGACGTTCTGGTCGACGGGGTCTCGGTGCTAGCCGTTCCGCCGGAGAAGCGAGGAGCCGCGATGGTCTTCCAGAACCCCCTCCTCTTCCCGCACATGAGCGTCGCCGCCAACATCGGCTTCGGGCTCAGGATGCGAAACGTAAGGAGAGATCAGATCGAGCGTCGGATCGCCACGGCGCTACGGCAGGTGCGGATGGAAGGCTTTGAGGATCGCCGTCCCGACGAGTTGTCGGGCGGGCAGCAGCAGCGGGTGGCACTAGCGCGTGCGCTCGTTACCGAGCCGCGCCTGCTTCTTCTGGACGAACCCCTGAGCGCCCTCGACGCCAGCCTCAGGGACGAGATGCGGGAGCTGGTGCGGGAGGTGCAGAAACAAGGAGGCTACACCACCGTCTTCGTCACGCACGACCAGGAGGAGGCCGTGGTCCTCGCCGACCGCATCGCCCTACTCTTCGACGGGAAGCTGCAGATGTACGATGAGCCTCAAGCCTTCTACGACCGTCCCGCGAGCCGGCGCATCGCCGAGTTCTTCGGCGCCACCAACTTTATCCGAGGCCGGGTCAGAAACGGTGCGGCCGAGACGCGGTTGGGTAGACTGAACATCGCGGGAGTAGCCCCCTCGGGGGATGTCACCCTCACGATCCGTCCCGAGGCCGTACGCCTCGAAGAGGGCGAGAACTCCTTCCCCGCCCGGATCACCCGTGTCACCTACCTCGGCACCAGGATAAGTTGTCGTCTTGATGCGAACGGCCTCAACCTCAGGGTAGCCGTGCCGCCAGACGCGAGGGTGCACGAAGGGAAGAAGGTCACCGCCCGGCTGCCCACCGAGTCCCTATGGGCGCTTCGAGACTAGGGCCTTGGGGATAGTCCGGCGACGCTGGTGATCCGGAAGGGGCAGGCCCTGAGCGCGTTCACGCGGAACTTGCCGGGGCCTGATGACCGATCTACTCGGATGGAACTTCCGCGGCCTTTCTCCGGTTCACGATCCTCTTCAGCAGCAGCCACGAGATGATCAGCAGCATGAGCCCGTGGCTGACCGCAAAGAACTCACGACCGTAGTACAGGGGATTGTAGTAGGAGACGGAGCTGGACCATTCCCAGCCCGAGATCGGCCAGAGAAGAGGGCGGGTGTCGTCGACGTGGGTGAAGAAATCGGCGATGGTGTGCCCGAACCAGCCAAGCAGGAACCACAGCAGTATCCGGCGCCGATCGTGCCTCCCCAGCCTGAGGAGCCGGTATACGATCAGCAGCGCTACCACCGGCACGGCCGAATGCAGCGCGCTCCCCGTGGCCCCGAACGGCCCGTGGAAGTAGATGGCGTCAAGCACCTCCTCTGAGTGCATGGAGGACCATCCCTCTGTCAGGTACGCCGTGCCCACGTAGTAGGCGGTCGCGGCGAAGGAAGGAAGATCGGGCAGAGTGGCCCCCGCGGCGCCGGCTATGCCCGCGGCCCGCCCCGCCTTGACGCCGTGCTTGGCGAGGGCCCAGGTGAAGAACGCGTGCGAGTACGTTTCCATACGGTCAGTCTAACCGCTCGCAGGCTCGGAGTAGCTCGACCTATACCGCTGAGGTGCATGACGTTCGCCCCGGGAGTTCAAGCTACGAATGCCGGAAGGGTCCTGGTCCCCGGATCTGATGCAAATGGCTCGCGCCACTACGAGCAGCGACACTGCGTGTTCCACTATCGTAAAGGAGCGGGCGTGTCGTGAGCGGTCCCAGTAGGAGATCGGGCTCTGGAGACGTCTTTCTGAGAGCGGCCACAGGAGCGGGCGCGCGTCCTCCGCGTGGGTGAGCGCGTCGGCGAGTACATGACCGGTCCATTCCACAAGAAACGAAAGCAGCGGCTTGTACCACTTGTGCTCCCGCGGAGCGCACGTCCAGAAGGCCACGAGCAAGTTACCCACGAGGAGCGCCGAGTGAAGGGCCGCATCCGGACCGGCGAAGGAACCCTTCGCACACACCTCCTCATTGAACCCACCCCTGCTGAGACGTCGCCGTCGCACGACGAGCCATACTGCCCCGAGGACCGCGGGAAGATCGGGGAGCGTCGCGCCTGAGACACCCCAGGCGATGCGCTACCGTCGTGGGGAGCCGCCGACCTGGCGATGGCCCAGGTAAGTACCGCGTGGGAGTAGGTGCGCACGCGAAAGATTCCAACCTCCCTGGCGGGTTGGCGAGGGGTGCTTTGGGCCAGGACGACTCGAACTACCGAAGTTCTTCCTAGTTTGGTCCTGCACGCTTCGTCGTATATATTTTGGTTGTGCTCTCTACCACCTTTCGATCCCCGTTTGCGCGATAGGAGATGCCCGCTCGCCCGCGTAAAAAACGTATCGTTCTTGCGGGGGGTGGCCACGCGCAACTGTACTCTCTGGCACGCACCAGGGAGTTGACCCGGCGGGGTTTCGACGTCACCCTTGTGGATCTTTCACCTTATCTTTACTACTCAGGGATGGCGACGGGGGTGATCTCCGGCGCCTACGCTCCCGAGATGCATCGTATCGATATCCGTCGGCTGGTGGAGGAGGGGGGAGGTAGCTTTATCCAGGGCCGGATTACGGAGATTCGCACGGCGAACAGAGAGTTCGTCCTCGAAAACGGCTATTCGGTCCCGTACGATGTGGCTTCTGTTTGCCTGGGCAGCAAGGTCTCCCGGACTGGCGTGGCGGAGAACGGAGCGGGTGCAATCAGGATCAAGCCGGTCGTG
Organism: Rubrobacter sp.; assembly: GCA_016781725.1. Classification (GTDB taxonomy): domain Bacteria; phylum Actinomycetota; class Rubrobacteria; order Rubrobacterales; family Rubrobacteraceae; genus Rubrobacter_D. The sequence goes on from JADDPU010000632.1 coordinate 13,303, forward strand.
AATACCGTGGAGATACGACGCCGGCTGATGGCGCTTGGGAGGGATCGTGCGCCCAGAGTACTCGTGGTCGGCGGGGGCGCGGCTGGCTGCGAGGTGGCGGCCAACGCGCTGGCGTTGCTCGGCCGGCTCGGTCTCGAAGGCGAGCTCACGGTAGTTCAGGGTAGCGAGTCACTCCTGCCGAACGCTCCAAAGAGGGCGCAGAAGGAGTTGCTCGGTTTCCTGCAACAGAGAGGCGTAAACGTTCTTACGAACACCGTCGTCACTGACCTCGGCGATGGGGTGGCGTGGACCACACAAGGCAAGATCCCTTGTGACATGCAGGTGCTGGCGGTCGGGGTCTCTCCCCCTGAAGTGTTCCGTGACTCACGGCTCCCCACGGATGAGAGCGGCGCTCTCCTGCTGGACCGCTACCTGCGTAGCATTGGCGTCGGGAGTCTCTTCGGTGGGGGCGACTGTATATCGTTCTGCGGCAGGTGCCTCCCGAAGCTCGGCGTCTTCGCCGTCCGTCAGGGGCCCGTGATCTTCCGCAACCTCCAGGCCGCGCTGGCCGGCACGCCGCTCTCTGAATACAGGCCCCAGAGAAATTATCTCTACGTGCTCAACCTCGGCGACGGTACGGGGCTCGCCGTCTACGGCCGCTTCTCCTGGCGCGGGCGGCTCTCCTGGCGAATCAAACACTCAATAGACGAAAGGTTCGTTAGAGAGTACCGTCGCTAGCTCCCAGCTACGTCGAAGTAGGGGGTGGCGGTGTAGATGACGTAGGCGGCGAGGAGCAGGAACACGGCCCCGATCACGTAGCGCGTCACCCCGCCGAAGCGGGCGAGTCGTCCGAAGAGCTTCGCCGTCCGCTCGGAGAAGGCCAGGGGGACGAGGGGCACCGACAGGGCGAGCCCGAAGACGAACAGCGTGGCGAAGCCCAGGAGCGCACCGGACGCGGCGCCCGGACCCAGGAGGGCGAGCATCAGCGGGTACGCGCACGCCGGGAGGTTGAGGCCGAACAGCAGCCCCAACCCCAAAGAACGTCCTCCGCGTTCGGGCAGCAACCTTTGCGGGGAAATACGTCCGAACAGCCCCCAGCGGAAGCGGGCGTTCAGGATCACGGCCACTCCCAACGCGAGATAGAGGAGCCCGAGCACTAGCCAGAAGCCCCTCTGCGCCGCGAACACGAAGCCGCCCATAAAGGCTATACCCAGCCCGAACGATCCCAGGACAACCGCGCGAACCACGGCGAACTTCGCAGTCTCTCGTAGCCTCGTGACCCTATCTTTATCGCGCAGGTGGCCCAGGAAAATCATATTGGTTCCTATGGAGCATGGTTCGACGAAGCCCAGGAGCCCCAGCCCGACCGCCAGCGCCAGCAGGGAGAACCCGTCCATCTAATAGCGCAGCTTGTAACCGCGGCGCAGCAGCTCCGTCGTGCCCCAAAAGGCCAGCACGGCGAATACCCCTAGCGCCGCTAAGGTCGGGTATGGGGGGACATCCGAGACCCCCACCGCAGCGTACCGGAACGCGTCCACGGCGTAGAAGATTGGGTCGAGGTAGGTGGCTACCCGCAAGGGGGCGGGCAGCATCTCCGCCGAGTAGAACACCCCGCCCAAGAAGGTCAGGGGCTGGAGGACGATGGTGCTCAGGAAGAAGATGTGGTCTATGCGGGTGGCAAGCACCCCGGCCACCACTCCAAGGGAGGCGAAAGCGACGCTCGTAGCCAAGCCCGCGGCCATGAGCAGTAGGGGCCGCTCGGCCGGAAGACCCGCCAAGGGGATCGCCAGGGCGAACGTGCCTGCGCCCACGATCATCCCCCGCAGGACGCCCCCCAGCACGTAGGCCAGGGTGATCTGCAAGGGCGTCATGGGGCTGATGAGGATATCGTCTATGTAGCGTTCGCGCTTGGCGTCGAAGAGGCTTGAGGAGGTGTTGCCGTAGGAAGCGGTGATGACGCTCAGGAGGATCAGGCCGGGCAGTATGAACTGCAGGTAAGGCACGTCCTCGACCTCCCGGATGCGGCTCCCCAGCCCGTACCCGAAGACTACGACGTAAAGCGCCGAGGTGAGCAGGGGTGAGAGCAGAGTTTGCGTCCACACCTTCAGGAAACGGTTTACCTCTCTCCACAGGAGCGTCCTGAATGGCAGCCCGTAGAGTTTCGACGACCACGCGTCTTCGGCGCTCGCCACGGCGTCCTCCCCTTGGACGCCCTTTCGGCTATCGGGTTCGCCGCTCATGTCCGGTGGGCGAGCCGGGGACCGACGAAGCGCGGCCTGGATCATCTCCCCGGTGGGGTGATCCTTGAGGCCCTCGGGGGTGGCGTAGACCCTGCAACCCAGCCGCCAGTTGTCCCGCTCGGCGGTGGAACTCGGGAAGAGGTCCCGGCCGCTCACCCGGATGGTAGGGCTGCCGGGGAACTTCAACGCCTTGGCCTCCTCGTCCGTGTTCACCGCGACCAGCTCGACCTCCACCCGGATGCCCTCCCGCGAAAGAGCCTCCTTCAAACTCTGCTCCGCCTTTCGGTAGCCCGGGCAGCCATCGAAGTACAGCAACTCCACCTTGTCCATGCCTTACATCATATACGCAGGTGGCGATGAGTTGTACGTGACCGACGTCCGAGGCTCTTTCTTCTAGAAAGAAGGCGAGAGTAGGGTTGGGGAGGCTCAGAGACCGTATAGGATGCGAGCAGGAAGGTGGCCCGCAAATGACGCTGCGGGCGGATTCTTCGCGTTCCGACTGGTAGCCCCGCGAAGTAGGGGACGTCTCAGGCCAGGGGAGGACGCCGGGTCGGGCGAAGCTCATCTGGCAGGAATGGTGTTCGCACGATGTGTAGTGGCGCGGCCATCTCGCCGCGGGTGCGCGACCTTTGACGGTACAAGCTATAGATCTCGGGGTACGGTTCGTGACAGGAGTGAGTATTCAAATAAAACATCCCCGGCCCATCCAGCCTACCCGGACGGGCTTGCCCTCCTCGACGACCACGGGCACGGTGCGGTTGCCGCCGGTGATCCCGAGCATCCGCTCGTACGCCTCACGGTCCTTCTCCACGTCGTACTCGACGAAGTCCACGCCGCGCCATTCGAGGTCCTCGCGGGCCGCGGCGCTGAACTCGCAGCCCGCCGCAGTGTAAAGCTCTACCGTCTCGGCCATTCTATCTCCTATGTACTGCTATGCTCTTTCCCCGGTATCGTATCCCATAAGCTTTCACAAATGCCCGAGCTTGCGCGGCCGCCAGTCGAAGAAGAGCCACCTCTCATCTTACCCGCTGGCCCCGAATCACGGTTGGGTCATCCCAATATTTGATTATTTGCGAGTTTTCGGAACATTAACCGCATGAGGATAGGCCATGCGCGGAGTCTACGTGCGGGTAATCGCGAGCTTGCTCGTGGAGATCGGGGAGGCCGATGTAGACTGCCTGCGTCGTCCCGGCGCTTAGGTCGTCGGGGAGCGCACCCTACCTGCGGAGGCCCAAGTGGGGACCCGGACCTCAAGAGAACCTTTTCCCGGGTAGCGTTTACGGTGCTTTCTTGCCCTCAGCGAAACTGGAAGTACTACCTGCGGGGACCGGAATCCCGTGACGGCTCGAGGGAGGACATCGGGATGCACCTGACCATCTCGTAGAGACGCCCCTAAACAGGTCGCCGTGAACCCCTACGTCTCGTTTCCTACGGCCGACGCCCCTCGCCCAACATTCCCTGTATTCCTCGGTCTATCCTTTTCATCGTGGCGTGGTGCATCTCTTCCATGGTAGCGCGCCGCAGGATCCGCACCTGCTCCAGGTAACCCTCCACGATGGCCCGGTTTGGGTGGTCTCCGGGTAGACCACGCAGTTCCCGCTCCAGCTGCCCTTCGTAGACTCCGAGCTGACTTAACCTCTTCGCCAGGTCGTCCGCGCGCCGGCGTGGAGTGTAGAGCCTAGCGGCGAACCCGCCGACGCGTCTTACGACGTCCCGCGGTTCGATATCGAACACCATCCCGATCGTCGCCAACGCAACGCCCCCCACCAACAGAACGAGCGCGGGTGCCATCAAAACGAAGAAAACAACCAGGGCTGCTTCAACCATCGCTCTCCTCCACGGTCGTCCCCGCCTTCCCCGGAACACCAACTTCGGGCAGTATAACCCTGGCTACGGTCCGATATAGACCTTCCATCTAGGTGGAAGGTCCGGGCGAAGCTGAGGAATCACCCGAAACTCCAACGGGCGGGGACGGGGTGCCAGTTCGTGGGCGTTCGTTTGGACGATCCTATCGCCTGCTCGCTGGAGCCTTTCTCTGCGGCTCGGCCCGTGGGAGAAGTCCCGTTCTCGCGCGAGGTATGCGCGCTCGTGAAATGCGCGTAGGCCGACGTTCTCGCTGGTCTAGCGTAGATCGTGAGGGTTCAGGAGGACGTTGATCACGTCGCCTAGGAGGTTTGGGACCGAGCACGGCCACGGCGCTGGCGGTCCCGAGGAAGC
>JADDPU010000142.1 GCA_016781725.1 Rubrobacter sp.
TGGGGTGGAATATCTGATGCACAATCGGGCGTGCCTGAGGCCCAGGCGCTCCGGCAAATCTTTGGTCTTCATCCGCCTCTATTTTAGAGTTACGATCCGGTCCACGAGGGCGCGAGTCGCTGGCACGTCGATTCCGTACTCCCTACCGCCACGCAGGACAGGTCCCGCGATGGCATCGAGCTCCGGCGGCCGCCCCGCCGCCACGTCTTTTTGCATCGAGCTCCGGAAACCGTCGGGCAACCCTTCGAGTGCCGCCAGGATCGGCTCGGGGGCGACCTTGGCACCTTCTGCGGCCCCGACCGCGCAGGCCTCGTTGACGCACCCCTTCAACCGAGCCCACCAACCCCGATCCGAGCGAACGAACCCGAGCGGCTCCCCCGACGCGGTGGTCGCCAGCGCGAAGGGCGCCAGAAAGCAGAGCTTGCTCCAGAGCATGGTGGCCTCGTCGTCTCGCACTTCGCAGGTCAGGCCGGCGCCACGCAGTTCTTCGCACAGAACCTCAGCCCGTTCCCGCGTCGCCGGACCGGGCGCAACTTGCACATCCGCGAACGCGGAGAGATGCCCTACTCGCCCCGGCCCGAGCTGCTCGGCTTCGACCCTTATCGTCCCCGGCAGGACCCGCTCGGGACCGTAGCGATCGCGAAGCCGTTCCACATGGTCTACGCCATTTAGCAGCGGGACCACGACGCCATCCCCCAATTTTTCCGGAGGGACGGCGGCAAGGGCTTCCTCGAGTGCTGTCGCTTTGACCGTGATCCAGACGGCATCAAACTGCTCATCGAGCCGATCGGCGACCCGCACCGGCGCCTCGAACCTGCCGAGGGTCTGGCTCTGGACACTCAGCCGCTCGGGGTAGTGGTCTCTGCGGCCGGGCCGCACGATCAGGGTAACCGGATGGCCGGCATTCGCGAGCGCCCCGCCCACGAGCCCCCCGACTCCGCCCGCTCCGAGAACCGCATGCCGCATCGCCCACCCCCGTTGACTTGGTGCTTTGTGCCCCATTCTATACGGCTGCTCCAGGGCCCGGAGAAGTGAATGATGCACAGAACCGCAAGCAAGAGGACCGTCAATATAGTGCCGCTGCCGTCATCGCGAGAAGAGCTGCTTGGTCTATCGTATAAGAGCCTACGAAAAGTCGGGGGTCCGATAGGAAGCAGCGGCCCCGCAAACCCGTCGATCTGCCAGGGAGTAGTCCGTGCTGGGGCTGTGGCCCACCTCGCTCACCTGCCGGTATGGTTCAATAAAGATATGAGGTTCGGCATCTCGACGTTCGTGACCGACGAGGGCATCGCGCCGGGGCGGCTGGCCAGGGCGATCGAAGAGCGCGGCTTCGACTCTTTGTTTGTCGCCGAGCACACCCACATCCCCCTCAGCCGAAAGTCTCCCTGGCCCA